>JAISIN010000001.1 GCA_031262085.1 Prevotellaceae bacterium | reverse complement strand
GTACCGGTCGATGCGTGCACATCCCCGAAAAGTAACGTCAACAACGAATCATAAGAGGCGTCTAACGGTCGTTGGACGCCCGTCTAACGGTGGTTGAACGCCCGTCTAACGGCCGTTGGTCGCGCGTCCAACGACCGTTAGACGGGCATGAAGAAGGGATAAATATCATTCTATCACCCTGTCATACAGTATTATACGCGGTTTGCGATGAAACTATTCATAAACATGCCAATATGTTCATGCCGTGATGTGCTATCATACATCATGCACATAAAACGATGTGTATACCCTTTGAACTTGCACAGCTCTTTATGCCGGAAGTGAACCGGTCAATCGCATAAAAGTGCCGCGAGAAGTACTTCTGCATTTGCTTTCACCGGAAAATAGTATAAATCAGTGCCTTAAAGATGAAAGTGAAAGGGTGAAAGCGTGAAGGGGTATATCTTTAGTATATGTATATATACGGGATCAGTAAGATACAGACCAACGCGACCAATCAGTTCTCGGGTGGGTACGAGAAAGAGTACATTGCCTACAACTTCACCGGACAACCGGTCAAACGGAAACACGTTCATTACAAAGGAAGTGGTACTGCAATCACCGAAAAGTATGCCTATACCTACGGACCAGGCAGGACGACTGCTCACCACCAAGCAATACGCCTACGACAAGAACGGAAACCTGAAAACCGATTTAAATAAGGGAATTAGCAGCAACATAACCTATAATTCCATAAATTTGCCGCGAACTCTGAAGTTTGGCAATACGTCCAATCCGCCAACCAATACATATACATACACCGCCGACGGGAGATTGGTGACGGCTGCAAGAGAAAGTGCGACTACTCAATACGCAGGTCATATGATTTACGAAGGAACAACCCTGAAACGCATACTCGTTGATGGTGGGTATATAGAAGGCTCGACCTACTATTACTACCTGACTGACCACTTGGGCAACAACCGGGTGGTGGCGAATGCGAGTGGAAAGGAGTTCGATAAGGAGCGGTCTTTGAATTGGAGCGATTTCGAGGCACGGCAGTATATGAATGATGTGCCGAGGTTTACGACGATGGATCCGTTGGCGGAGGGGTATTATTCGTATAGTCCGTATGCGTATTGCTTGGGGAATCCGCTCAAATACATAGACCTCAAAGGTGATTCTGTCAGAGTATATACAGAAACTAATAGCTATGGTCACGCATGGATGAGTGTAGGAGAAGGTGGCGATATGGTAGTTTATAGTTATGGCAGATTTAATGGAACAAACAAAGGACGACAAGGAATCAATTCTTCGAATGGAATATCTAGGGGTTGGCTATCTCAAAATCTATTGCTGCAATGTCTTTCATCGCTTCTTCGTGTCCTTATTCCTCTTTCAAGAAATCAGCTATATGCACATGTTTAACCCCCATATAACTACTCCCAAAGAATTTGTCCATAGTAACCACTTCTTTGGGGTAGTTATCCTGTATTTTAAGCAGATTGCCGAACTCTCGCCGGATGGTAGTCTCTTCATCTAATCGTAAAGCCACTTGCACGTAACGCCTCTCTCCATGCCTTTCACACACAAAATCTATTTCTTGTCCGCTCATTGCACCTATATTTACGGTATAACCACAATAACGCAGGTGATTGTAAACCACATTTTCTAAGAGTTTACCACGGTCTTGCGGTTTGTATTTCACGGCAGTGTTGCGTATTCCCAAGTCCTCGAAATAATATTTATCGCCTATTTCGAACATTCGTTTGCCCACAATGTCGTAACGTCCCACTTTGTGTATCAGAAAAGCCGCGCATAAATAGTCGCTGTATTGCAGTATCTGATTGGTTGAAATGTGGAGGTTTTGCGATTTAAGGTAGTCGCTAATCTTCTTTGCCGAAAAGACATTACCGATATTGTCGGCAAGAAAAGAAATAAAGTTTTCCAGGAAAACAGTATTGCGAATGTTATGGCGCGTCACTACGTCGCGAAATATAATGGTCGAGTAGATGCTTCTGAGGTATTCGGGTACAACCTCATCGGTTAGTTCCAAATGTATCAGATAGGGAAGTCCACCATATTTGAAATACTTAGCAAGACTCTCTTCCGTATCGGGTAGCGAATGGAATGAGAGAAATTCAGTGTACGACAAGCCGTAAATAGGAATTTCTATATATCGTCCGCTCAGGTAAGTAGCCAGTTCTCCCGACAACATCGTGGCATTGCTTCCGGTGATATAAATGTCGTTCCATTCGTTGAGCAGTAACGAACGCATGGCTTTTTCAAACTCGTCAATATCTTGTATTTCGTCGATAAAGATATAGTTGTGCTTGTCCGCCATACATTGCGACACCACATAATCATTGAGATCTTTAGCCGTCCTTATGACATCAAATTCCATTTGCTCTTTATTGATATAGATAATGTTGGCATCCGGCTCTTCCGAGCGTATCAGTTGCATCAGTTGGTACAGGATATAACTCTTGCCGACACGGCGTTGTCCCGTAAGCACTTTTATTAACGACTTACGCATAAAGGGCGCTATTCTTTTGAGGTAGCTGTCCCGACTTTTGATGTTCGACGGTATATTCATAGGTATATAAGTTTATTGTTATACTTAAAACTTTTTGCAAAGGTAGTAAAAGTTTTAAGTACGATGGTATCTACCAGCTATGTTTGAAATCATCGACTACAATAGGTTCGAAAGTCACCGGACAAGTAGTCACTAAAGCACGTACAAGTAGTCACTAAGCGGCAAGGACTGTATCCATTGTAAGCCGAACCTTAGCAGCAAGTTCGTGTCTTTTGATGCCAACGGAAACCTGAAAACCGATTTAAATAAGGGAATTAGCAGCAACATAACCTATAATTCCCTAAATTTGCCGCGAACTCTGAAGTTTGGCAATACGTCCAATCCGCCAACCAATACCACCGCCGACGGAAGATTGGTGACGGCTGCGAGAGGAAGTGCGACTACTCAATACGCAGGTCATATGATTTACGAAGGAACAACGTTGAAACGCATACTCGTTGATGGTGGGTATATAGAAGGCTCGACCTACTATTACTACCTGACCGACCACTTGGGTAACAACCGGGTGGTGGCGAATGCGAGTGGAAAGGAGTTCGATAAGGAGCGGTCACTGAATTGGAGCGATTTCGAGACACGGCAGTATATGAATGATGTGCCCATGTTTACGACGATGGATCCGTTGGCGGAGAAGTATTACACGTATAGTCCGTATGCGTATTGTATGGGGAATCCGATGAAGTATGTGGATTTAAAAGGCGATAGTATAAGTGTTGCAGAGCTTTATGCCAGAAATGCACAAGGTGAACTTATCAATCCCAACCAAGTAAAAGCTTTTGAATTCTTGGCAAGTACAGAAGAGGGAAAAGCGCTATTAGCAAATTATGCGTCAAAAGGACAAACAATAGCAGGAGTTTCCTTTAATAAAGATGGTAAATATCATAGTAAAGGAATCAATCTGTCGTTAGGAGTAGGTACGCGTAATCGAACGGTTGATGGCACCACTGCTTATTCTATAGATACTTTTGTTCATGAAATAGCTATTCACGCTGACCAAAATTCCGTTGATTTTATTGATGACAAAGTGATGAACAATTCAAATGCTTATCCTGCATTACGAAACATGAATAAGTCACGAGGATATACGCAACACCGGCAGGAAAGGAATGTAAATTAAATTGATTGATATGAAGATGTGTTTTATGATATTGATACTGCTATTTTGCATGCAATCATGTAGGACGGACATCGATAGCTTTTATGAAACGGAAGTACTTAATGAGGTTTTTGACGATTTGATTAAGGAAATGGGAGCATTAAGCGTTTTTGAGATACCCCCACCACCAATGTCCTTTCTTAATAACAGCGAGTCTATGGGATATGACACTTGTAAGTACAATAGAGAAATGGTGGAGATTGAGAAATGGAATAAGAAAATGAGTGATAGCACTTTGGTTATAGCTGTTTTTGATACTTTATTCGCTTGTTATAATCTAAATTTGAATATCGAATACATTAGAAGCCAATTAGCAGAGCGGGACTATATTGAAGCCCTCAATTCTATGACAGATACTTCGATGGTCAGTTATCCATTAAATCTATCTCGAATTGAAAGTGGTCAGCGTATCAAATTAAGATACTCATCAGAATTTCCCAAAGGACGTGACATTTGGGGAAAAGACCATGATTTCCCTTTTTCGGGAGTATTGAGGGTGTCTAGGATATACTTTGATAAGGAAAAACAAGTTGGGATTTTTTATAGTTCTTACGCGTGTGGACGCCTGTGCGGTGAAGAAGCGATTATTTGTATCTGCAGAATTGGCAACAAATGGCGCATAGAGAAAGAAATCTCGCTGGGAGTATACTGATATAAAAACATGTTACAAGTAAAAGAATAGCAGTTTAGTTTACAGACCCGTGAGTTCGTTATCTCACTTCTGTAACTTCGTTATCTCACTTTTGTAACTTCGTTATCTCACTTCTGTAACTTCGTTATCTCACTTCTGTAATTTCGTTATCTCACTTCTGTAACTTCGTTATCTCGCGTTTGTAAGTTCGTTATCTCGCGAGAATACACTTTTGATGCCAACGGAAACATGAAAACCGATTTAAATAAGGGAATTAGCAGCAACATAACCTATAATTCTCTATATTTGCCCCGCAGTCTCACGATTAGCAATACTTCCGGTTCGGCAACTAATACGTATACATACACCGCCGACGGAAGATTGATAACGGCTGCAAGAGGAAGTGCGACTACTCAATACGCGGGTCATATGATTTACGAAGGAACAACCTTGAAACGCATACTTGTTGATGGTGGGTATATAGAAGGCTCGACCTACTATTACTACCTGACTGACCACTTGGGTAACAACCGGGTGGTGGCGAATGCGAGTGGAACGGTGCAACAGATACAATATTCATCTTACTCTACTCGCAATGATTTTAAATAAGTTCATTTTATCAGTTACGTTCATGTCCATTAGTATTTGCGGACATGCGCAAGAGGATTTAGATCAGGACATTCTAATAAGAAAGATTGCATTTATAGCTAATGAATTGCAACCAAAGGACTCTACGTTTATTATAAAGCTAAAGACCTTGTTGTTTGAAGACTATGAGATATATCATGATAAGGCGACTATGCATAAAACGTTTAGCATGCGCATAGATAAAATTGATAGTATCAAATACAGGTTATATGTGATGTATGATAAAGAACCTGCATGGGATAAAATCAATGGATACTATAAGGATGGTGATATATTCATATTTATTGGTGGGAATCGAGATTTATTTATTTCGTTATATAGAAAAAGAAAGTATTCATACACTATACTCATTGCAACATTCGACCCACCTTATTGGGTTATTGAGTATAATATTAAAAATAGTAGTTTAACTACAGTCGAACACATTGCGCTTTGGTGAAATATTTATTTTCTAACTCCCACCATGACAACCACGTCAAATGCATATTGCATGTGTGATGGTTTACAGAAATTGTTCTGCGCTACATTCCCCACACGGTGATGAGCCGCCCCTGATAGGTTTCCTTGCGGTGCCATATTTTATCGTCCCAAGCCACGCCTTTGTCGCGGTTGAAGAGGATGAAGTGTCCTTCGGCTCCCGGAGCAGCTTTATCCATATACTCCGTGGTCTGTTCCAATCCTCGTGCGATGCTCTTTTCCTGCTCGCCGCGTTTGATTTTCAGCTCGAGCACGATATATTGGATGGGACCGCCGTAGCCGTCGGTGATCGGTTTGCGAATGAGCAGGTCGGTGCGTTGGCGTCCCAGTCCGTATTCGCGGTCGATGTAGCCGCCACCGTTCACCACCCGTTGCAGGAAAGCTTGCAGCAGCAGTTGGGGGCCACTCTCTTTGTAATCGAACTTCTCTATCCACGCATCGGCATTCTGGCGGAAAAACTGCTGAAAGTCGAGCAGGAGCTTCTCCATGTTCAACGAATTGTCGGGATTCATATACCATTGGGGTTGCTGGATGAGACCGCTTTGTGTAGACCACGTCAGCTCGCGGGGAATAATCTCCTTGTAGATGCCGTTGGCGATACGGCGGGGTTTGTCGAGGGCGATGAGTCCCAAGTCAGCTACATATTGCACGTCGTCCTGCGGTACGAGGGTCTCGTCGGCTTCGGTGTCGTTCGCCAGCATAGGACCGATGACACAGCGCACGCGCGGCTCTCGCAGTTTGTCGATGAGTATGTCGATGTGTGTCTCGCGTCGATAGATGATATTTTCTTGGGCGCGATAGAGCATTTCGGGGGTGATGCGGACGCTGCGGTCGCGGTTTTCTTTCATTTCGTAGGTTACCTCGTAACCCAATGCGTTGACCAACCATGGTTGCCCCTCGGTGGCTTCCCAGACGAGGGGGAAGCAGGATTCGTCGAACACCTGTCCGGTGGCTTGGGTGTGCTGCATATAGAGTTCGTGAATCTCCTCTTTGGTGAAATTGTCCAGACGAAGCGACTTGGCTTTGATGTTAAACGCCGAGCCGCCGGTGATAATATCTTGGTTGGAGAGCACGATGCGGTAGTCGCGCACATCGCGCACGCCGCAGAGAACGATGGATTGCGGAAAGGCGGCAGGACGTTTGTCGTAGCCGCTGCGTATCTGCCGGAGCACGCTCACGAGCGAATCGCCTACGAGTGCATCGATCTCGTCGATAAAGAGCACCAACGGGCGGTCGAGCGCGGCGCATAACCGTTCTAAGTAGCCTGTTAACCGATGGGTAACCGGTTCTTTCCCGGTAGCGGTTTGATAAATTTGGTCTGCCAAATCTTCACCAAGAAACAATTTAGCTTCGCTGCGGATGGCAGCGACCACACCTTGTACCACTTCCTCTACATGATTGCGCAATCCTTGTCCGCCCTCTACATTGACATACACGGCATAATAATCGCCTTGCGCATTCAAGTAGTCGCGCAATGCCAGCAGACAGGAGGTCTTGCCCGTCTGTCGCGGAGCGTGGAGGATGAAGTACTTTCGTTGGTCAATCAGCGAGAGTATCTCATCGAGATTGAAACGTGTCAACGGGTCTATATAGTAATGTATATCGGGCTGCATGGGTCCCGCCGTATTAAAAAACTTCGGTATCGATTTCATCATTCGTTTACTATTAAAGTTTGAGCGCAAAGATACGCATTTCTCCGTTCTCTTTGCTTCTTGCGACCAACTTAGAACCCATCCATCCACCGGCAGTGCTGCATCCGTGTAGCCAACCTGTAAAAGTATACCCTTTGAACCCGCACAGCTCTTTATGCCGGAAGTGAACCGGTCAATCGGATAAAAGTGCCGCGAGAAATGGTTGTTTTGAATGAATCAATCAAAGTATATTCAGCAAGTTTCTCTTATTAACGTGATTTAATTGAAGAAAAATTTCTCTATTCAACGAGAAATATCTTCCTTTGCGGAGTTTTTGGAAGCCCCCATGAGGCTACTACAATATTTAATTAAAAATAGTATGAAGATTTCACACATTGAGCATCTGGGTATCGCCGTAAAAAGCATCGAAGAAGCTCTCCCGTATTACGAAAACGTATTGGGTCTGAAGTGCTACAACATCGAGGTTGTAGAAGACCAAAAGGTAAAGACAGCTTTCCTGAAAGTAGGAGAGACTAAAATCGAACTGCTGGAACCCACCAGCCCCGACAGTACCATTGCAAAATTTATCGAGAACAAAGGCATCGGCGTACACCATGTAGCCTTTGCCGTAGAAGACGGCGTTGCCCATGCACTTGCCGAAGCCGAAGCTGCCGGTCTGCGTTTAATCGACAAGGCGCCCCGTGGCGGAGCCGAAGGACTGCACATCGCTTTTCTGCACCCCAAATCGACACAAGGGATACTCACCGAGTTGTGCGAATGCTAATTCGACATTCACCAAAGAAACGTAAAACATTAAAAGAATATGAGTAATCAATTAGAGAAGATTCAGGAACTGATTGACCGTCGCGCTGCAGCACGTATGGGTGGCGGCGAGAAAGCTATTGCCAAACAACATGAGAAAGGCAAGTACACAGCCCGCGAGCGCATAGCCATGCTGCTTGATGAGGGAAGCTTCGAGGAGATGGACATGTTCGTAGAACACCGTTGTACCAACTTCGGCATGGAGAAAAAACACTATCCCGGCGACGGCGTTGTGACCGGCTGCGGAACCATCGACGGACGCTTGGTATATATCTTCGCACAAGATTTTACCGTGTCGGCAGGCTCGCTCTCTGAAACCATGTCGCAGAAAATCTGTAAGATTATGGACCAAGCCATGAAGATGGGTGCTCCCGTCATCGGCTTGAACGATTCGGGCGGCGCGCGTATTCAAGAAGGTATCAACGCCTTGGCAGGATACGCTGAAATCTTCCAACGCAACATCCTCGCATCGGGCGTGGTGCCGCAACTGTCGGGCATCTTCGGTCCGTGTGCAGGCGGAGCCGTTTATTCGCCCGCGTTGACCGACTTTACACTGATGATCGAAGGCACATCGTATATGTTCCTCACCGGTCCGAAGGTGGTAAAGACCGTTACCGGCGAAGACGTAACGCAGGAAAATTTGGGAGGCGCCAGCGTACACTCTACCAAATCGGGCGTGACGCACTTCACCGCTGCGACCGAAGAAGAGGGATTGGCACTGTTCCGCAAACTGTTGAGCTACATTCCGCAAAACAACCTCGAAGAGCCGCCTTACCTGGATTGCACCGATCCGGTCGACCGATTGGAAGACTCGCTCAACGAAATCATCCCCGACAATCCCAACAAGGCTTACGACATGTACGAGGTCATTGCAGCCATTGTAGACAACGGCGAGTTCCTTGAAATTCAGAAAGATTACTCCAAGAATATCATCATCGGCTTTGCCCGCTTCAACGGACAGTCGGTAGGTATCGTAGCCAACCAGCCCAAGTATTTGGCAGGCGTGCTCGACAGCAATGCTTCGCGCAAGGGCGCCCGCTTCGTGCGCTTCTGCGATGCGTTCAACATCCCCATCGTGTCGCTGGTCGACGTGCCGGGCTTCCTGCCGGGAACCGGACAGGAGTACAACGGCGTCATCCTGCACGGAGCCAAGCTGCTCTATGCCTACGGCGAAGCAACCGTACCCAAAGTGACGGTGACCCTGCGCAAGTCGTATGGAGGCTCGCACATCGTGATGAGCTGCAAGCAACTGCGCGGCGACATGAACTACGCATGGCCTACTGCCGAGATTGCTGTCATGGGAGGTGCCGGCGCCGTAGAAGTGCTCTACGCCCGCGAAGCCAAAGAGCAGAAGAACCCCGCACAATATCTGGCAGAGAAAGAAGCCGAATATACCAAACTCTTTGCCAACCCCTACAACGCAGCCAAGTATGGTTATATAGACGATGTGATTGAGCCGCGCAACACCCGCTTCCGCATCATCCGTGCCCTGCAACAGTTGCAAACCAAGAAACTGCTCAATCCGGCAAAGAAGCACGGCAATATTCCTTTGTAATCATTAAAGCAAATAGTTATGAGTATAATAAAAAAAGGAATATACGCTGCCTTGTTGCTCACGGTGGGGTTGTTTTCTTCTTGCGATGAGCAGGAAGCGAACTCCAAATTGGTGCTAAACGAAGTACTGATAACCAACGAGAGCAGCTTCCAAGATGATTACGGTCAGCATAACGCATGGATTGAGATATTCAACCGTTCGTTTGGTAGTGCCGACCTGGCTGCATGGCGCCTGCGGGCGAGTAGCACACCGGGCGACACCGCTGAATACTTCATCCCCAAAGGAGACGTGTTGACCAGAGTTCCACCCCGTCAACATGCGCTGTTTTGGGCAGACGGAGAAAAAACGAAAGGTACGTTTCATGCCAACTT
Organism: Prevotellaceae bacterium; assembly: GCA_031262085.1. GTDB lineage: Bacteria > Bacteroidota > Bacteroidia > Bacteroidales > Bacteroidaceae > Bacteroides. Next base: position 4,554 of record JAISIN010000001.1, on the reverse strand, counting down.
CACACTGAACCCCGCTACTGCCAACTGGATTGGGTTGTACGACTCGGGACGGAAACTGATGGACCAAATCACCATCCCCGCCGGTCTGTTGAAACCCAATCAGTCGTATGGACGCAAAATGGACGGTACCGGTAACGGACCCCAAGCGTGGGAGGTGATGAACGGAAGCGCCGACAAATACGTCACCCCGAGCACCAACAACAAGACCATCGAGACCAACGCCAAAATGGAGAAGTTCGAGGAACACGACCCCGACGGTGTCGGCATGACCATCAGCGCCATGAGCGTGGTATTCATCGGACTGCTACTGCTCTTCATCGCCTTCAAACTGGTAGGCAATGCGTCGGTATCGCTCAGTCGCCGCAATGCAATGCGTACCAAAGGAACCACCAGCGTACAGGAAGCCAAAGAAAAGAAGTTGGGTGAAGCTCCGGGCGAAGTGTTTGCTGCCATCGCCATGGCCATGCACGAGTTCCAAAACGATGTGCACGATGTAGAAGACACCGTGCTCACCCAAACACGCGTGAAACGCGCCTACTCGCCGTGGAGTTCGAAGATATATACCCTGCGTGAAGTACCTCACAAGGACTTGCATCACGAAGAGCATCACGAGGTGCACGCTTCGAAAAAGTAGAGTGACCGTTGCTAATAGATAATGGCTAATTATAATAAAGTACACAACAATGAAAGAGTATAAATATAAGATCAACGGCAACCAGTACAACGTTTCCGTAAAAGATATCGAAGAGAATATCGCTCACGTAGAAGTGAACGGTACCCACTATCAGGTGGAGATGGAGAAAGCTCCCAAGGTAATTATCAAACCGGTAGCCCGTCCGCTTGCTCCTACCGCCCCCACTCCGGTAGCCGTTACCAAACCGGCTGCCAAATCTACCGGCAAATCGGGCGTGAAGTCACCGCTGCCCGGTGTCATTCTGGATGTGAAAGTAAAGGTGGGCGACGCTGTGAAACGCGGACAAGTCATCGTCATCCTCGAAGCCATGAAGATGGAAAACAACATCAACGCCGACAAAGACGGAACGATTACCGCAGTCAACGTCGGCAAGGGCGACTCGGTTCTCGAAGGTACTGACCTCGTAATTATTGAATAAGACTATGGGAGACTTTATTACCTTTATAGGAAACAACCTTGCGGACTTCTGGACGTACACCGGCTTTGCCAATGCAACGTTCCAGCATGTCGCCATGATTGTCGTGGGGTTGATTTTTATCTACCTGGCGATAGCCAAGGAGTTTGAACCGATGCTGCTGATTCCCATCGGGTTCGGTATGCTCATCGGTAACATCCCGTTCAATATGGATGCCGGACTGAAAGTGGGTATCTACGAGGAGGGTTCGGTGCTCAACATCCTCTATCAGGGTGTGACCTCGGGCTGGTATCCGCCGCTTATCTTCTTGGGTATCGGCGCCATGACCGACTTCTCGGCGCTTATTTCCAACCCCAAGCTGATGCTCATCGGCGCTGCCGCGCAGTTTGGTATCTTCGGTGCCTACATCATTGCCCTGCTCATCGGGTTCGACCCCATGCAGGCAGGCGCTATCGGCATCATCGGTGGTGCCGACGGTCCGACCGCCATCTTCCTCTCGTCAAAGCTGGCTCCTAACCTGATGGGGGCGATTGCGGTATCAGCCTATTCGTATATGGCGCTGGTACCGGTGATTCAGCCGCCTATCATGCGCGCCTTGACCACGAAGAAGGAGCGTCTCATCCGCATGAAACCGCCGCGCGTGGTGTCGCACACCGAGAAGGTGATATTCCCCATCATCGGTTTGCTGCTCACCACGTTCCTCGTTCCGTCGGGTCTGCCGTTGCTCGGTATGCTCTTCTTCGGCAACCTGCTCAAAGAGAGCGGCGTGACACGCCGACTGGCTGAAACCGCCCGCGGTCCGCTGATCGACGTCATCACCATCCTGCTGGGCGTTACGGTAGGTGCCTCCACGCAGGCATCCGAGTTTCTTACGTGGGATTCCCTTAAAATATTCGGATTGGGTGCCTTCTCGTTCGTCATTGCCACCACCGCCGGTGTGCTGTTCGTGAAGCTATTCAACCTTGTCTTGAAGAAAGACAACAAGATCAACCCGCTCATCGGTAACGCCGGTGTATCTGCCGTGCCCGACTCGGCACGCATCTCTCAGGTAATAGGCTTGGAATACGACCCCACCAACTATCTGTTGATGCACGCCATGGGTCCCAACGTAGCGGGTGTTATCGGTTCGGCAGTAGCCGCCGGTATCTTGCTGGGATTCTTGATGTAGGAGACAGTAAAAAAGGTTTTCAAGAATTTGTTAATATATCATTGTTGAGACCGTCGGCGCGTGAAGCGTCGACGGTCTTTTTTTATCGGCAGGTTCTTTCTGCCTGCTTATTTCTGCCTGATAAAGATGTTGATCGGCGTACCGTGCAGCACCCATTTCTCCCGTAGCTTGTTTTCGAGGAATCGCTTGTAAGGCTCCTTGACATATTGCGGCAGGTTGGCGAAGAAGACAAACGAGGGTATCTGCGTGTTGGGCAACTGGGTGACATACTTGATCTTGATATACTTCCCTTTGATGGCAGGAGGCGGATAGGCTTCGATGAGCGGGAGCATCTCTTCGTTAAGGCGGGCGGTAGGAATGCGCAGGTGACGATTTTCGTACACGCTGCGTGCCTCTTCGAGTATCTTGAGAATGCGTTGTTTGGTGATTGCCGAAGCAAAGATGACGGGGAAATCGATAAACGGAGCGAAGCGTTCGCGAATGGCGTTCTCGAAAGTCTTTATCGCCTTGTTGCTCTTCTCTTCCACCAAATCCCATTTATTGATCACGACGACCAATCCCTTGTTGTTGCGTTGTATCAACGAGAAGATATTCAGGTCCTGACTTTCGACGCCGCGCGTAGCGTCGAGCATGAGGATACAGACATCGGCATTCTCTATCGCCCGAATGGAGCGTACCACAGAGTAGTACTCCAAGTCTTCATTTACCTTGCTCTTTTTGCGGATGCCGGCGGTGTCGACCAGATAGAAGTCGAAGCCGAACTTATTGTATCGGGTATAGATAGAATCACGCGTGGTACCGGCAATCTCGGTTACGATATTGCGCTCTTCGCCGATGAAGGCATTGATGAGCGACGACTTCCCCGCATTGGGGCGTCCTACGACGGCAAAACGCGGAATATCCTCGTCGAGCGCTTCGTCGGCATCCTTCCTGAAGGTGGCTATGATGACATCCATCATGTCGCCCGTTCCGCTTCCGCTGACGGCAGAGATGCAGATAGGGTCGCCCACTCCGAGACTGTAGAATTCGGGAGCATTGTATTGCAACTCACCGGTATCGGTTTTGTTGGCAATGAGCAACACCGGTTTGTTGGTTCGCCGCAGAATAGCAGCCACCTCCATGTCGAGGTCGGTTACGCCGTTCATCACGTCGACGACAAACAGAATCACGTCGGCTTCGTCGACGGCGAGCAACACCTGTTTGCGTATCTCCTCTTCGAAGATGTCGTCGGAGTTGACTACCCATCCACCGGTATCGACGATGGAAAATTCGCGTCCACCCCATTCGGACTTGCCGTATTGGCGGTCGCGTGTGGTTCCGGCTTCTTCGTTGACTATTGCCCGGCGGGTCTGCGTCAGGCGGTTAAAGAGGGTCGACTTTCCCACGTTGGGGCGTCCTACGATGGCTACTAAGTTTCCCATGTGTCACACACTTTATCTATAAAAACTATTCTTGTTGATATCCGAATGAGCGGAGTTCTTTGTCGGAACTTCGCCAATCCTTGTCTACTTTGACAAAGGTCTCCAGATAGATGCTTTTGCCGAAGAAGCGTTCGAGGTCGCGGCGTGCCTCGGAGGCAACCTTCTTGAGCGCCTTGCCTTGCTTGCCGATGATGATACCTTTTTGCGACTCGCGTTCTACGTAAATCACCACGTTGATATGAATGTTGGAGCGCTCCTCTTTGAACTGCTCGACTGCCACCTCTACGGCGTAGGGAATCTCCTTGTCGTAATAGAGCAGAATTTTTTCGCGCATGATTTCGGTGACAAAGAATCGCGCCGGTTTGTCCGTCCACTGGTCTTTGCCGAAATAGGGCGGCGATTCGGGCAGTAGCTCTTTCACCCGCTTCATGACGTATTGCACGTTGAAGTTGTTGGTGGCAGAGATAGGGATGATTTCTGCCCGCGGCATCATCTCTTCCCACTGTTTCACCAATTCGATGAGCTTCTCCTGATTGGTGAGGTCTATTTTGTTGATGAGCAACAGCACCGGCACCTGCATTTGCGCCACCTTCTCTACGAAGTCACTGTGCTTGTCGGGGGTCTCTACGGTATCGGTGACGTACAGCAGAATATCGGCATCGGTGAGCGCCGATGTCGAGAAGTTCAACATCGACTCTTGCAGTTTGTATTGCGGCTTGAGCACGCCGGGCGTGTCTGAGAAGACAATCTGCATCTCGTCGGTGTTGTAGATGCCCATGATGCGGTGGCGGGTGGTCTGCGCTTTGAAAGTAGCGATAGACACCCGCTCGCCCACCAGGGCATTCATCAAGGTGGA
>JAISIN010000044.1 GCA_031262085.1 Prevotellaceae bacterium | reverse complement strand
CCGATGGGCGCCATCGCCAAGTTTGCCGCTTCGGGCAAGCGCGTGCGCAAGAAAGACCTCGGCTTGATGGCTACCACCTACGGTTATGTCTACGTGGCACAAATCGCCATGGGCGCCGACCAAGCGCAGACGCTCAAGGCCATCCGCGAGGCAGAGGCTTATCCCGGTCCGTCGCTCATCATCGCCTACGCTCCCTGCATCAACCACGGCTTGAAGCTCGGCATGGGCAAGAGCCAAGAGGAGGAGGAGAAGGCTGTCAAGTGCGGCTACTGGCACCTGTGGCGCTACAACCCCGCACTCGAAGAGGAGGGCAAGAACCCCTTCACCCTCGACAGCAAAGAACCCGACTGGAGCGCCTTCAAGGAGTTCCTCAAGAGCGAGGTACGCTACTCTTCGCTCATGAAGATGTATCCGAAAGAGGCAGACGAGCTGTTCGATGCCGCCGAAGGCAATGCCCGCTCGCGCTACAACCAGTACAAGCGAATGGCGTCCTACTCGTATGAGAATTGACGGTTATTTCTTGAACTTTGCAAGTATACTGCTTACCAATAGCAAGGGGGCATGCCCCCTTGTCTAAAGAACCGGGCAAATCAAATGGATAATTAGGCTGACATGGATGTCGGTCGAGAGAATGAAAGAGGGCTGTCCCCGTATCGGGTACAGCCCTCTTTCTCTATCTCTTTTCTTCTGCCGGCACCTTTTCTATCTTCTTCCGTGTTTCCGTCACGTAGTCTAAAAAAGAGCCTCCAACTAATGGAAGCTCTCAAGTACTCGAACGGGAAAGGATTTTAGTGTCCAATTAAAATCCGTGTCTTTTATGCAAATCTCACTCGTTCTAAACTTGTTACTATCTCAGATAATTTTCCTTGTATCAAGTTTTTCTGTTTCTCACCGGCAGCAACCAATCCGCTTTTATACTTTCGCATCAGAGATGGATTGATGCCGACACTTTTAGCAAACTCAGAGACATTTATAAATGAGAATGTCATAAAGAAAGCAGACATATCATAACGGTATTCTACGCTGTATCCATCAGTGTACCAGTCGGGATATACTTCCTTTTTCTCTTTATAATATTCAGCTTGCCCTTCCAATACCTCGCAGAACTCTTGTTTAGCTTCCTGCTCGGTTAGTCCGGAGCTAAAAGCTCCTTGCACATCATCCGAATAGATGGCATATCCGCCATCACTCGCCTTTTCGATAACAGCAATAATCGTTTTCATAACTTTTCTCTTTTTTAAGACGTCCAATTAACGCCACTCCCCGAAAGGAGTGGCAGAACTTCTACAAGTCCTTCTCTTTGTTTTTCGATTTCTTCAAGCCGGTACCTTTCAACATCCGCTCAAGAGTTCCCGGAGGAATTTCTTGCGTTTTGTGACGACCAACTACGATGTAAAAATCGAAATCGGGATGAACATATTTATAATGTCCTTTCCCTCCTTTGATAGTCCAGCCTGCGGATTCTATCAATTTGTAAAACTCGGAGTACTTCATAATGTAAAAGATCACTTTTTAATTGGACGCCGCAAAGGTAACATATATGTTCCATTTATGAAATTATAAAAGGAACAAAATTGTTCTTTTATAACTTTTAACCATATACACCCTTTGTGGTCTATGGAACGAAAAACAAGCCCTTTCGAACTGTGAACGCTGTTCACCTTGTAACCCCACCCAATTTTCGGCGAGCCGGCGAAGCCGAAGATTAAATCTTTTTTCTATCTCTTTTCTTCTGCCGGCACCTTTTCTATCTTCTTCCGTGTTTCCGTCACGTAGTCTATGTTTCCTCCAAAGGTGGCATAGAAATTTCGTATCTGCCTCCATGCAGGTTTATTGAAATCGATATCAGTCATGACGTCGGAGGCAAACAGCGTCGTCAGCATCTCCCGTTTGACGGTATTCAGCTCTGCCCACGTCATACTGATGTGTTCCATATCGGCATAGCAGGAGGCAATGTCTGCCAATCTTTTCTTGTCTTTGATCAGCAAGACGTTTCCGCTGTGAAGAAGCAGGTCGTATGACGTATGCTTGTACGCGCATCTACTACGACCGGCAACAAAACATGCCGTTGGTCTCGACAACGGCGTATCCGGTGGTCAGCGCAGACTTCGGGGTGAGCATGAAGTTCTCGCTGACGAGGTGAGAGGGAATGGCACACGGATGACACGGATGGGGCGGATGACCACGGATTTTTTATTGAGAGATTGCTTATTTGCAAACAGATAATAGAAAAAAGCGTATTCTCTATTTCTATTTTGACTACTTTTGCCCAATCATTTAACAATAAAAGCAGTAAATATGAGCACGAAGAAATATAAAATGCAAGAAACAACGGAGCAAACCGCAGCCGAACCATTAGTCGCGTATGGAAGCGTTCATCAACGGCATACGCAAGATGTATATGTTCTCAACGAGCGTGAAAAAGAGTCGATCAGAATATCGGAGGAGCAATTTGCTCGCGGTGAGTATTATACGGAAGAGGAGGTGGATGCCATGTTTGAACAGTGGTGCGCAGAATGAAGAAACGGTCCACATCTATTTCAGGCAACATCAAATCCCGATGTACGTAGCTTTCCATGTGAATACTTTCGGGTGTTTTAGCACTTCGCCCTCATTCAGGGTGGTCTCGTCGGAGATAAACTGAGCGACATCTGTTTCGCTGAGTTGCGCACTGAGGTGCTGTACGAAGTATCACTTTCGCGGTGCTTTGGGGTCGCGCGGATTGGGGCGCTGGACGGCATTTAATAAGATGCTCATACTACTAATTTTAGAATTGAACGTTTGCCACACTTGCATGTAGCGTTAATTGTCACATCGTTTTTGTACGTTAGTAGTAGGAATTTGAACTCGCTCTTGCGACTTCTTGAACTTGTTTCGGTGACTTCTTGAACTTGTTTCGGTGACTTCTTGAAGTTATTTCGGTAACTTCTTGAAGTTATTTCGGCGACTTCTTGAAGTTATTCCGGTAACTTCTTGAAGTTATTCCGGTGACTTCTTGAAGTTGTTCCGATGACTTCTTGATCTTGCCTCTACATCTTCTTGATCTTCCGAGAAGAAGTTCAAGATGTCATCGGAAAGAGCACGGCAAAAGTAAGCAGAATAGAATAGCTATCAAGATTTTTCAGATTCTTTAATAGAAGCGGGGGAAAGAAGTTACGGTTTATCAATGCACTCCATGTGCTCCCACCATATATCTTTAATAAGGAAAAACTGGTTGTAAATGCTCCGATTACTGGCTGTTAGTTGAAAACCTGAATATTGGCTCGAAAAAAGTTGCTTCTTAATGATATGGGGTAAAAATTAGTTGTATATTTGCGGCATCTTTGGTAGAGAAGCAATTTGAAGCACCTCAAAGCCAAATTTGACATATTGAAAACGAAAGCGTTTACGTTATTATCTCAAGTTGAAATCTGGACAATTTCAGTTATCCGAGATAATAGACAAGAACGCTCACGTCAATGCTATATACTCACCTTAGCGGTGGTTTATATAACAGAGGCGTGGGCTATTGTTTATTACCGGATAACAGGCAGTCCAGAGCCTCAACTTGGTAATACTCGATAGTTCCACGCTTTTTTTGTGTCCGTATGTCACAGTACGACGACGGGGAAGCCGCCACCATTATATATCCATTGTTAACCATAAGTTCACAGATCGCACACTGTATTTTTGCGAGATTTATTCATTGTCAAACCTTACGTCTTTTTGATGTAAGGAGCAATATAATCACTAAAACCTTCCATAAAAGGATGGAAGTAAAGCAAATGAATCTATGGGATACATAAAATTTCCAAACCGCGATTTGAGAGACGCATTTTATGAAACCGTCAACAATGCTAAGACAGACGACGGCTAATGGCTTATGCGTAGCAACGTGGCACTTATTCGGATGATGAGGCTTACTATGATCGAGAGAACGTTCGGGATTTTGGGCTCTTTGGTGAATTTCTTTCGATGTATAAAGGAAAGTTAGAATAAACTCATTGATCTGCAATCACGATGTTCATTATTCATTAATGCAATGCCAAAGATATTGATATAGACAGATGACATGGATAGATTTGAAGAACTAAAATTGAAACGAAACGGATCATTAATCGTAGTTTGCACTTTAGGGTTAGCAACACTTTTGGATAAGAACATCCGACCTGTGTGGATGACAAACTTGTTCGAGGGTATGTCTTTCGCCAATGGTCCTGTTGGTTTTATATTACGAATGTTCTCATATATGTTCATAGGCATGTTGATCGCTGCTATTATTTTATCATTCACTTGTTTAAATTGATTGGCTATCAGATAGAAACGAATAGATTATCCGTGTAAAACTATGGCAACGTTTACAGCTAACAGATTTTCAAGCGACAATGCATTGTATCCGGATAGATTGGAGATTGATACTTTAAAAGTAACTTACTACAAAGGGTATATTTTCGGTTATCGCTCAACTGTTATTGCGAGGAACAACATCGCGAGCGTTTCTATTGGTAGCGGAATCTTTTTCGCTGATATAGTGATAGAAACGATTGGCGGTGAGAAAATTACAGTAAATGGATTAGGGAAAAAAGATGCTAAAAAAATAGTTGAACTGCTATCGCATAGGATTCGAATCATTAGATTATAACTATAATCATGCCAACACATCTTAATCCCCTTGTGTTGGGAACTAATACAAACAGCTCTTTCGGGATTAAGAGCATACTAATCATCAACAATTATGGCAACATTAAATTTGATCAATTCAACAACAGGCGAAGAATTTGGAGTTCCAGATATTAACTTTGCCGAAGTAACACCAAAAGACATTTTAAGTTCCGAAGACTTGGGATTGCCAGAACCACCAGCTGGGCAGAAGTGGCAATTATTGAAAGGCTCACAAGTCGTAGATGAAAATACGACATTGGCAAGATTGGGATTCCAAGACGGTGATAAAGCCCAAATTATGGCAAAAGTTCAAGGTGCTTAATCCTTATTAAAGAAGGCTCCCATAGAAAATCTCTATGGGGGACCTTTGTATATTCGTTTGTTTACCAAAAACATTATATATGAGCATTTTTTACGAAAATATTCTTCTGCGTGAAGAATTTAATATGGTGCAAAAACTCCAGAAAGATGCGGAGTTTGCGAAATATGTAACGGTGCAATACGCAGATCGTGTAACAGGAGAAACGAGAAGCGTTTTATTGGATCCAACAGCAGGTAAGTATCCTGAAATATATATTGCTGATTATCATATGCCTGTTTATATAGGAGCAGGACAATTGCGAAATGATTATGACGCAACGGTAAGAATAACTCTATCTGAGCCTGTTCTATCTAATAGACAAGCGGACAATAGTCCTATGGTTAATTTTGCCAGCAATTTCGAGCCGTTTAATAATCACGTTCATCAAACAGCGATCTGTTCGGGCAATGCATGGGCAGTTGCAAAGGATAATGGATTGTGGCATTTCATTATTTCACTAGGAGCATTGATAAATCAAGATGCATTTGTTTGCGCCGAAGGTTCTCACTTCAATCCTAGAGCCTATGATTATTGGATTCAACGCAGAAGAAGACCCGTAAACAATATTAAGTGGCCTCTTGATTTAACAACAAGACCAACAGTAACAGTTATTTCCAAAGCAACAAATAATGTGGAAGCTGCTATAATAGAAAAGCCCAAAATAGCTATTGTAAAAAAGCCTGCTCAACAGACACTGCAACAGGCAAAAATAACAATTATAAAAAAGTGAGATAACAAACAGTTCCCCTTACAGGGGACATAATTGATTTGTAATGAACCTTAGTCATATAATTATTTAAAGAAGCAATGATGAATAACTATTTTAACCGTCAAGAACAAGTGATAGGTAAAGAAGTTGGCGAAATAATAAGAAAGAGCAAAATTCTTGTCATTGGTGCCGGTGCTGGAGGAAATGAAGTACTAAAGAATCTTGCATTAATGGGTTTTGGAAATTTTACTATTGTTGATTTTGACCCTATTGAAGATAGCAATCTTTCACGCACCACTCTTTTTTCTAAAAGCGATATTGGCAAATCAAAAGCCGAAATTGCAGCAAAATCCTTACAAAAAGTATGTTTACATGAGGCTCCCAATGTGATAGGAATAAACGCAAAAATTCAAAATATTGGAAAGCAAATTTTTGAAGAAAACGATATCGTTATTTGCTGTGTTGACACGATGGATGCACGTGCATATATTAATGATTGGTGTGTCCGTCTAAAAAAACCATTTTTTGAGATGGGCTTTGAAAAATTTGTTGTTCAAATCTCATTTTTCCCTAATGAAAAGCCAACTGATGCCTGCCTTAGAGAAGTCATTGGTTTTGGTAATTTTGCTGGAGTACGACAAAGCTGTTCAAAACTTAAAATGGCTGATCTAAAATTAGACCACATTCCAACTATTCAGGTTGCCGCGGCTTTGGCTGGTAGTTTGGTTGCAACAGAAATTATTCTGTTTCTGAAAGGTGAAAGCCGATTGGGTAATAGAGTGTTACAATACGCATCTAATTGTCATCGTATACTTGAAATTGATTATCCGCAAAGTGAAAAATGTCATTTACACGAGCAGAGCACTTATCAAACTTTTAAATCAAGTTTAGAGAGAACACATACATTCCACGATTTGCTTATTGAATTGAAAGACAGATTCAATTCTGACTTCTACATAAATTGGGATGAAGAATACATTTATTCAATGGAATGTGAAAGCTGTGGAAAAGAAATATTGATAAAAAAGTTCAAATCTGAAATCTATGATAATAATCGTTGGTGTAGTGATTGCCAAGATAAATACAATGATAGCGAAAGCGTAAAGGCTAAATGGATCATAAATAAGGAATTGCTTTTGGGGAATCCAAATCACAAATTCTTCTTAGGGTTACCTATGTCTGACTTCGGTATAAAAGAAAATGATATTGTAATAGCAAACGATTTGCAGTCAATTTACAACAAAATTTTGGTATTGATATGAAAATAGTTAAGACAAAAGAGATCAAAGCAAAAGATGTATCAGAATTTGCGGATAATGTTCTACAACGTTTTTTAGATAGAACGATCTTACATGCAAATTCTGAAATACCTGCTTTTTTTGTTTATATTCAGGATTATGCATGGAATGCTTTCTTGAATCACAGCATTAACGTGTATAAGGAAATACGCCACGAAGCACAAGGTATTTTTACGGGGCATTACCTTAAAGATCAATATGGAGAGTTTATTGTCGCAACAAATTACGAAGAAGGTTACGGGGTTTCCCAATCAGCATATGTGGAAATGTCAGAAGAATGTTTAGCTATGATATCTGAGAAATGTCAAATAGATGGTACGCTTATGCTGATTTGGGCACATACACATCCTGGATTTGGAGTTTTCTATTCAGGGACAGACTACAATTGTCTGAGAACGAATTTCTACAAACCATATCAAATAGGCATTGTTGCTGACATTATTCGTAAACAGTCCAAAGGGTATAAAGTAAATAATGGAAACGTAGATGAATTTGTGGACTATATACTTTTTAATTACGAAAGCTCTCTTTTGTCTTCTCCATATGGAGTCTGCCCAATTGAAGACGAAAGGAAAAGCGGTTGGGGAATACGGATTGTCCGGTTGTTTAGAGGAACAAAATAATTTGAAAATATGAGCGAAATGAAGCGTTGTCCGATTTGCAAACGGAGTAAGACGAAGGCTATCCAAGAGCAGACAACACAGCGAGTTGCTTGTGGCGTTAATGGCTGTGTGTTTTCTAAAGAAATAGTAAATGCGATTGAAAGTAAAACAAAAATCAAAGTCGTAAAGCAAAATAAGCCAAAAATTAAGATAGAAAAAGCCGAGAAACTCAAAATTAAAATAGTCAAGAATTAAACGCAATGGCAAACCTATTTACACAAATTACCAGAAAGGTTATTCCTGCTCGAGAAAAACGATGCCCTGCTTGTAAACGGGTATTTGCTCAAGCAGTCGAAGAGCAACTATCGTCAGGAGAGAATTGTCCATTGCCTCATTGCGCATTCAAAAAGGAGATTAGAAAGGCTCTCTTGGAGTCTAAAACACCTGAGGTTGTTACATGGGAAGTCGATAAAAACATGATTTTAGAAAATGAAGAAATCACCCTTTCATGGAAAGTGCGGTATGCCCAAAAAGTCACAATCTTAAATTTAGGCAATGTTCCTTTACACCAAGACAGAAAGATTGTAGTACACAGAAGTACTAAATATACGCTTACAATTCAAAGTTATAAAGGAGAAGAATTTGAGGTTGAAAAAAGTATTGACATTACTGTGTTTCCGCTGCCTATAATTGAAGTTGAAAAGGATAAATTCCGAAAAGAACAAGGTGACATAACGACTTTAGTATGGAGTGCCAAGAATGTGAAAACAGTAAGATTATGCAGATCTAATCAAGACATTGACGTAACAACACAAAGTAAATATGACGTAAAAGCCAATGAGAGTCTCAGTTATTCTCTAATTTTTACAGCATTAGATGATCGAACTACTATTGAAAAAACGATAGAAATTGAAGTATTTCCAAAGCCTGAGATCGAGTTCTTTGAAGCTACGCCTGATGTAGCACTAAATTCAATGCCAGTTACGCTTTCTTGGAAAGTAAAAAATGCATTAAAAGTTGAAATTAGTAACATTGGGGAGGTAGATATAGAGGGTAAAAAAGTCGATTTGTATAAAGAAAGCACATTGCACACGATTACTGTATTTGGAGAATTAAGCATAATTAGAAAAAATGTGGTCATTCAGGTTTTTCCAACACCTATTATAGAAAGCCTTTTAGTACCTATTCCTGACTTAAAAAACCGCGTAAGCATAGCTTCAATATCTGCCAAATCTTTCAATATTGATCTTTCGATTAATAATCCTCGTTTCAATTTCAGCCTACCTGAGTTTAGTTTAGGTATACCTACTTTTAATGTAGAATTGCCCGTACTTAATTTAACCACTCCTCCTTTCATTACGCCCGCAAATTTATTGTTATTAGAGGAACTACATAAAGAAAGCATTATATCCTCTGCGCTATGCGATGATTTAGAAAATCTATCTAAGCATATTAAGTATGGGAACAGCATATTATCAATCTTCAATTTTTCAAAAATATACAATTATGTTAGAAAATGATATTGATTTTAAGGATAGGAAACTCAGCTTGATACAGCGGTTTTTCATTATTTGCTCAGGAGCAGATAAAAGCATTATCCGAAATTGTCCTACCGAATGGAATAAATATACCGGAATTGGAGCAACTATCTTTTTTACGGGTCTACTGGCGTGGTTATCAGGAAGCTTTGCCTTGTACACTGTTTTCAGAAATACGGGTCTCTATACAATTGATCGCGTAGCCTTGCTATACGCTATTCCGTTTGGATTTCTATGGGGTGCAGTTATATTTAATCTTGACAGGTTTATTGTTTCCACTTTTCACAAAACAGAAGAAAAGAGTTTTTTTAAAAGATTGAGCAAAGAGTTATTACAAGCCTCACCACGTGTTCTTTTAGCTATCATTATTGCAGTTACTATTTCAAAACCAATTGAGATAAAGATATTCGAGAGTAGGCTTGCTGAACAAATCCAACGAAATGAAATTACAGCAAAAAAGAATAATATTAGCGAATTTAACACGATTCATGAACTTGCAACGAAAGAGGGGCGAGTCGCAAATCTGAATACCACTATTACAGAACTGCAAAATGAACTTGTAACCGATCCTCAGAATGTGAAAGATTTAATAAATAATGATCTTGCTTCTGCAAATAGTGAACTATCAAGTATCAAAAATAAGAATAACCCTAAAATAAACGCAAACAAGGAAGAAATAAACGCAATACATAATAATTCAGAAAGCTACATTTATACAATTGATTCATTAGGAAACAAAATAAATGCGGGATATACGCAAGAAGCAAGAGACAGGAGATATGTCTTAAATCAAGAGATTCAACTATGGACAAAAGAAATAAAGGAACAACAAGATAATGTTGATCGAATTAATAAGCGAATAAACGAAGAGCGCGCACTATATCGGCAGCAGAAAAATGAAGAAATTGCAAATAGAAAGCTGGAAAGAGATTCTGCTGAAGTGCAATTAAAAACGTCAATGGCTACCGCAGAAAAGGAAGCAGAGGATGCAAATACTATTACAGAAACAGCCTTTTCAAATAATTTTATTACTCAAATAGAAGCATTAGGTGATTTGACAGACAGTGACTCTACGATGTGGTGGACAAGTTTAATGATCACTTTGTTATTCCTAACGATAGAACTTGCTCCAATTCTCACAAAGTTAGTGACAAAGCGAGGCGCCTACGATGAGGTTTTAGATAGAGTTGAATATGAAAAAATGGTTGAGCAACGGTCAATTATCTCGCAAACTAATTCAAAAATCAATGAACACTTGCGACGATCCGAAGATGCAGCAAAAATGAGTGGTGATATAATGATTCAGAAACAAAGAGACAAATTGGATGCAGAATTGAAAAACAACAAGGAAATTCTTGATGCAATTGCCAAGTATCAAAAGGACCTCGCATTAGAAGCGTTAGAGAAATGGTATAGAGAACAAAAAAATAACACTGTAATAAAATAGAAAAATGAGAGCTAAAGTAAAATATGTAATAGATGTCTTAGCTGATTATAAGTGCAATATTCTGGCTATTATCACACCAATATCACTTCTCATTTTTGGCGTGCTTTGGTTGGTTTCTGGGCGACTATATGGATGGCTTATGGCAATTCCGTCACTAACGATAATCTTATTCGATGTAGCATTGTGTTTTTGCCTTGATAATCAAAAGAGTCGTCGATGGACGATTAGAATAGTAAATAGGGCAATAGCAGAGCGATTTTCAGTCTTTGGGGTATTCTTAACAATAGCAGGGATTTTTATATCTTCCTCATGGGAGATATTGTCGCAACAGAAAGAAACTATGATGCCAATAAGGGCACTATATGGGAATCTGAACAACAATTACACATGGGAAGATATAGCTACTGAAAATAGCGGAGGGAATTTGGATGATTGCAATTTTATTTTCATTGTAGATCAATCCGGATCAGTGGAGACCCAAAAAGTAGACGAGAAAGACATTAAGTATTGGCAAAAGAAAGTGATGGAGACAAGATGGGTTGATGGAGAAGAATATCCTATTAAGAAGAGAGATGGTCATTACAGATATTCAAGTATCATAAAAGCAAGATTAAAGCGATTATTATTTGAATTGAATGCATTAAACGAAAAAGGAACAATAAAAGGTAAATATAGTATCATTTCTTTTTCCGGAAATAGCCACAAAAAATTTCCGACAGAAATACCAATAGGAATAAATGAATTGAAGCAAACTTTCGACACTGTAGACACTTATGAATTTAAGGGAAAAGATACTAATTTCATTGATTTATTAGAACATATTCAAGAAAAATACTGTAATCAATCTAATGAGAATGCGAAAATTGCAAAGTATACGTTCGTTTTTCTAAGTGATTATATTCATGATTTTCCTAATGATAAGAATAATGATAATGATCGCCATCGCATTGTGTCTCTTTTAAAAGATTTGAGGCAACATTCTTTATTCTTAAATTTTTATATAGATAATCAAAAGGAAGTATCTCTTTCAGATACTACTTCTACTGTGAGAATAAGTAAACTTTTTGATAAAATAGAAGGTTTAGATTATCAAACAATAGCACTAAATGACAGTTCACTCTTCATAGATAAGATAGCACTATCCAAGCCACTATTATTCCATCATGCATCATATTTGTTTGACAGCATCCGAATAAATATAAAATTTAATGAAGAATACAGCGATAGAGACTTGTCTGTACGCCTCAAATATAATACAAACGGTGATAAAAGGCAAACTTTCTATATATTGCAACAAGGGAATCATATTCCACAACGATTATATTCTGATGGTGACGAATTTCTATCCAAAATCAGGAAGGGGGATACATTATCAATAATAATGAAAGGTCATATACCTACCCGATATCCATTTACCGAGTTGGTGATAACTGATTCAAAAAAGCATCTTCAATATAGTTTCGAAATTGTTTTATTGAAATTTCTTCCACAATTCTACTATTGGGTAATTCCGATATTCTTTATGTTATTAGGATGGTATATCGCTCTATTATGTGCACCAATAAAAAAAGCAACGAAAACGAATAAGAAAACAAGTGACGAGAATGGGACGAATCCTAACAACGCGAATGATGATACCACAGACAAAGTGAACCCTCGATGAAGTACCAATAGTCGTTGTCGCTCGCCAATGCCCGGGACATTCCATCACACATCGATGTCTCGTCTGCTATTTGGATAGGAAAATGTGAGAGCGTTAGCGTTCGTTAGTGTTCTCTGGCTTCCAATGATTGGACAGCAATTCAGACAGCTCTTGGGCTGAGTTCCAGTTCCTCCCGCAAAAAGTCATACACATAAAGCGGACTTTGGAAATAAAGCCCTGTACGCATATCAGTCAATTTATCGTAAGTGACCGAGCTATATACTTTATCCATCGCCGTTTCCATGTCGCAGCGGAAGTCTTGCATAACCAGCACGATAAGCTCTGTGGTGATATTGTCTATGAGAAATTGTTCATCGTTTGTCATAACCGGTGGAGTAGTTTGATGGCGCGCTCGGTGCCGAAATAGTATTGCGTGGCAATGGATATCATGAGGGCATTTCGGCTTGTCGTTGGCAATATTCACTCACATCATCTACTGCATCCTCGATAGAAAAGAGATGCTCTACATCATAGCTCTTATTCAGGAACTCAATGCCGCGATGCCGCTTCAAATAGCGATACGCCTGCTGCGTCGTGAGGTGGTGCGTCCGGGCAAATTCGCCGATCACAATCACCATATACTCCACCTTGTCGGCGATGGGAACACCGATGTGGGTAACTTGCTGTTTGGCGAAGTCATTGTTTCTGTCGGTATAATGAGTGGGATTCGTCATAACTAATCCGTTTATTTTTAGCCTGAATTGATGTTTGAAAACCGTTTGCAAAGCTACGCAAAAGTTTTGTATAATCATGGAATCGGAAACAACAGTATCTGTCTGTCGGCATGTTTTCTTTGCAAATTCCGGCGCAAACCCGTTCACCAAACCAAAGATAAAGACGGGAGAATCAAAAACACCTCTGATTCTACCAAACAACCAATATGGGTCATTGAGGCGGAAAAGTAGTAAGAAATGAAAGAGTAGTAAGAAACGCTGTTTCCATCTGCTCATGTATAAAGCACACGGATGACGCGGATTAGGCGGATAACCACGGATTTCTCATCTTATCTGCGGTCATCCGCCTAATCCGTGTCATCCGTGTGCCAATTCTCCTGACTGCACACAATTTATTTTTTGAGATTGCTTATTAAATCTTTTGCCTTACATTTGCAGAAAAAAAGGAGATATGGAGAAGAAAAGCAAAACGAAAGAAGAGCAACCAATGGTGGCAAAAGAGCCTATGGTTGAATACGGCGTTAACAACGAAGTGAATTAGAGGATTTGTTGCTAAAGACTTTCTATCTGTCCCTATGTGGCGGGGAGAATTGTGAACAAATCATCCTTTGATTCGTTTCTTCGTAAAGTTAAGCATAAGCCTATTAACGATATGATTAATCTACCGGAGACAAACAAAAAGCGTGTGCTCATCATCGGCGGCGGGTTCGCCGGTCTAAAGCTGATGCGCGAGTTGGAGCATTCCGACTTTCAGGTAACACTCATCGACAAGAACAATTATCACCAGTTTCAACCGCTTATCTACCAAGTGGCAAGCGCGGGCTTGGAGCCGTCAGCCATCGCTTTCTCGTTCAGAAAGCTGCTGCGCGGAAAGCACCACATGCTCTTCCGCATGGCGGAACTACGCGGTATCTATCCCGAGCAAAACATGATTCAAACCTCCATCGGAAAGGCGCACTACGACTATCTGGTGCTGGCTGCCGGTACGGTAACCAACTTCTACGGCAACCGCGACGTGGAGGCAACTGCCATCCCGATGAAGAATGTCTCCGACGCGATGGGTTTGCGCAATGCCCTGCTCTCCAACTTCGAGCGGGCAATGACCTGTGCCACGGCGGAGGAGCGGCGTGAGCTGCTCAATATCGTCATCGTGGGCGGGGGCGCCACGGGCGTGGAGATAGCGGGCGCACTGGCAGAGATGAAGCGTTTCATCCTGCCGAGTGACTATCCCGAGCTGCGCTGCAACGAGATGCAAATCTACCTCATCGAGGGGCAAGACCGACTGTTGGGCGGCATGGACAAACGTTCGTCTGCCGAAGCGGAGCGATCGCTCACACGCATGGGTGTCAAGGTGATACTGGGCGAACAGGTGAAAGATTACAGCAACCATGCCGTGACACTCGCCGACGGCAGCACCATCCCCACACAGTCGTTTATTTGGGTGTGCGGCGTCAAGGCAACGCCCACCAACCTCCCTGCCAATCTGATCGGACGAGGGGGTCGCATACAAGTAGATGCCTTCAACCGCGTACAGGGAATGGATAACATCTTCTGCATCGGCGACCAGTGCCTGATGAGTGCCGACCCCGCCTACCCGGGCGGGCATCCGCAGCTGGCGCAAGTCGCCATACAGCAGGCGCGGCAACTCGCCGCCAACCTCAAACAGCTAAGTCAAGGCAAGGAGCAGGCGATGAAACCGTTCCGTTACAGTAACCACGGCGTGATGGCAACCATCGGGCGCAACCGCGCCGTGGCGGAGGTGGGCAAGTTCAAGTGGCACGGCTGGGCAGCATGGGTCACGTGGCTCACCGTCCACCTGATGTTTATCTTGGGCGTGCGTAATAAGATGCTCGTCTTCTTCAACTGGCTGTGGAACTATCTCACCTACGACCGCTCCATCCGCCTGATTCTCTATGCACGCAAAGCCACGGTGGTGCGCGAAAGAGAGGAGCGCGAAGCGAAAGTGCATCTTCCTGACGTAGCACAGGCTTAGCTCAATCCGTCTATCTGTCCGTCGACAATATCGATTCGTAACGCTTGCGGGTCTTTGGGCAGTCCGGGCATACGCAGCATCTCGCCGGCGATGGCGACAATCATCTCGGCGCCGTTGTTGATTACCACGTCTTTGATGTGAAACTCAAAGCCCTCGACGCTGCCATACTGTTTGGGGTCGGCAGAGAACGAATACTGGGTTTTGGCAATACATACCGGATAGTGGGCGATACCCATCTTCACGATCTGCTTGATGCGGTTGGCTGCGGCGCTGGTGAACACCACCGTGCCGGCGCCATAGATACCGGTGGCAATCTTCTCTATCTTCCGTTGCACGCTATCGGCTTCGTCGTAGGTGAAGCGCAGGGGTTGCGACGGCTTGCGCTCGATGGTCTCTGCCACCAAGCGAGCCATCTCGACCGCTCCTTCACCGCCTCGTGCGTAGGCATCGTTGATGGCAAAGCCCACGCCAAGCGCTGTTTCGCAATGGGTGCGCAGCAGTTGCATCTCCTCGGGGGTGTCTTCGGCAAACTTGTTGAACACCACCACCACACTTTGTCCGAACGCTTGCAGGTTGCGTACGTGTCTGTCGAGGTTCTCCAATCCGTTTTTCAATCCTTCGAGGTTGGGCATTTTGATTTGGTCGAGCGGCACGCCTCCGTGCATCTTCAGCCCCTGTGCGGTGGCAACCAGCACGGTCAGGCAGGGTTGCAGTCCGCTCTTGCGGCATTTGATGTTATAAAACTTCTCGGCTCCCAAGTCGGCGCCAAAGCCCGCTTCGGTGATGGCATATTCGCCGAAGGTCATCGCCATCTTGGTGGCAAGCAGCGAGTTGCAGCCGTGGGCGATGTTGGCAAACGGACCGCCGTGTACGAAGGCAGCCGTGCCTTCGGTGGTCTGCACCAGATTGGGGTGGATGGCATCCTTGAGCAACACGGTGATGGCGCCTGCTACGCCAAGGTCTTTGACCGTAAAGGGTTGGTCGTCGTAGGTGAAGCCCAACAAGATGTTTTCTATGCGGCGGCGCAGGTCGTCCAGGTCGCTTGCCAGGCAGAGGATTGCCATGATTTCGGAGGCGGCAGTGATGTCGAAGCCCGACTCTTGCGTGATGCCGTTCGACTTGGGGCCCAGTCCTACCACGATGCTGCGCAACGAGCGGTCGTTCACGTCCAACACCCGCTTCCAAAGAATCTCTTTCAGAGCGAATCCTGTCGATTGGTTCTGGTAGAGGTAGTTGTCGAGCAGCGCCGAAATCATGTTGTGTGCCGAGGTGATGGCGTGGAAGTCGCCGGTGAAGTGGAGGTTGATTTTCTCCATCGGGAGCACCTGCGCATATCCTCCTCCGGCGGCGCCTCCCTTCATACCGAAGCAGGGACCGAGCGATGGCTCGCGCAAGGCTACGATGGCGCGTTTACCGATCTTGTTCAGTCCCAGTGCCAGGCTGATTGATACCGTCGTCTTTCCCACACCGGCCTTGGTGGGGGTGATGGCGGTTACCAATATAAGGCGACTCTTCCGGAGTCTCTCCTCATCGATGAGTTTTTCGGGAATCTTGGCTATGTGGCGCCCATAGTTTTCTACAGCGCCGCGGGGGATGCCTATCTCTTCGGCAACCTGTTTAATCTTTTTCAGCTCGATACTGCGAGCGATCTCGATGTCTGTCTTCATCATTTGTTTTGTTTTAATTGTATGAGGGCGCAAAGATAAGCAAATCCTGTGAATGAGTCTTTATGCGGCTTTATTCCAATAAAGCTGGGGCGGGACATGCTTCATTTTTTTAGTTGCGAATTTAATGTCGTTCTTATATTCCATATAGTTCTTTGAAAATGTTGTTCAGTTGCCTTTCTTCGCCGTTGATGGAATCATCTTCACCTATTTTCCTTATGATAGCAACCACTAAATTGTTTACGTTATTCAGCGTCTTTTCCGAAGGCTTTATGAAGGGTATTTTCTTAATGTAATTCGCCGAATTGTTGGTCGACGGGTTGATTACATTGATGAGTTGAGTGCATACCTCTGAGTTGAAGAAGGCCAATCAAACACAAAAATAACGATTATATCTGAATGGTGGTTTGAATCCGTCATTTTAATATCATTTTTACCTGATTCTCCTCCTTTTATAATAGGGATAAGAAACAAAGCAGAACAGCCATATCGCAACCGCCGCCGCCACAGCAAACAAATACATCCGCAAGTGGGAGTAATCGTGACCTGTGCTCAGTCCTATTAGGACGCCGGCATCGAGCGCTATCTGGAGCGTGGCATTGGCTGTGCCGCGCTGACAATGGTGCGACAGGTTGACAAACAGACGTGTCATGGGTATCAACAGCAGGAGCAGCAACGGCAACAACAGCGGGAAACACGCCAGCGCAAACGCCATCAGCAAGGTGTTGAACGCCGGGAACCACGCCGACGGCAGCAGGTAACGGTCGAGATTGCAATAAGACATTCCGATGGGAGAACGGAAAGGCACATGTATCCGCAGCATGAAGCATCCACCCAACAAGGAGAGCGCTGCCACCCCATACATCAGGTGACTGCTGCCAACAAAGAGATAACCGCCTGCCAATCCTGCCAGCATCCCCAAACGGGAGGCAAACGAATAGACGATGTTGGCTTGTGTGCGATGCGGCGAGTTGGTGATGTCGATGGCTACCGTGCTGCCGGCAGTCACTGCCAGTCCGAACCAAACGCCCTGCACCGACGCAATCAGCCACCACCACTTACCGGTGACAGCCTCTGCCCAATGAATGGCAACCGCCGTCAAAGCCAGCAGCAAAGCCGAGTAGATAAAGATGTGCTTGCGCTTGTAGGTATCTTCCAGATAGGCATGAAACGGACCTATTGCCAACATACCTGCTACAAAGAGAAGAGGTGCGTCCGGATGGGCTATCCCGGACAGATACAGATATATCGATGCATACAAGAAGAAAACGGCTATGCACAGCTCCATAAAGGCAGGTGTGTATAGCCGTTTATCATCAATATTGCTCTTTCTCATTCGGAAAATCTAAGTTCTTCACATCCGACACGTAGCGACTGATGGCATCGGTCATCGTGGTGTACAAGTCGGCATAGCGGCGTAAAAAGCGTGGACGGAAGCCGTTGTTCATGCCCAGCATATCTTGAATCACCAGCACTTGTCCGTCGACTCCGCCACCGGCGCCAATGCCGATAACGGGAATGGTCAGCTCGGCAGCTACCTGCGCCGCCAGCTTGGCAGGAATCTTCTCCAGCACCACCGCAAAGCATCCCGCCTCTTCCAACAGTTGGGCGTCGCTGATAAGCTTGCCGGCTTCGGCGTCGTCTTTAGCCCGAACGGTGTAGGTGCCATACTTATTGATCGATTGCGGCATCAGTCCCAGATGTCCCATGACGGGTATGCCTGCGCTGAGAATACGCTTCACCGTACTGATAATTTCTTCGCCTCCTTCCAGCTTCACCGCGCCGGCATGTGTCTCTTTCATGATGCGGATAGCCGAAGCCAGCCCCGCCAGTTCGTTGCCCTGATAGGAGCCGAACGGCATATCAACCACCACCATGGCACGTTTTACGCCGCGCACCACGGATTGGGCGTGATAAATCATCTGATCGAGTGTAATCGGTAGTGTCGTAGTGTTCCCTGCCATCACATTACTGGCAGAATCGCCCACCAGAATTACATCCATCCCTGCCTCGTCGACAATCTGCGCCATGGTGTAATCGTAAGAAGTAAGCATGGAAATTTTTTCGCCTCTCCGTTTCATTTCTACAAGGCGATGAGTAGTCACCTTACGGGTGTCGTCTGATAAGTAAGCCATCTTTCTTATTGAAATAACTATTAATGAACCCTATTCAATTAGAGGCGGCAAAGGTATAGTTTTCTATCAACTTATCATACGTCATTCCGTTAAAATCATCAATAATATAGTGTGAGAGGGGTTGTATGGCTTCGCGCGGATGGGTGGTAGCGAGTGCAACCACCGTTGCCCCCGACGCCATGCCGGCTTTCAGTCCGTTGATAGAATCCTCGAACACATACGTGTTTTGCGGCATGACACCCAACAACTTCATGCCGAGCATAAAGCAATCGGGTGCCGGTTTGGAGCGGCTAAACAGCTCTGCAGTGAGGATGCGGGTGAAGAGCGAACGCAATTCGGGATGTGCCCGGTGAACAGCTGCCATCTTCTGCTCGTTGGAGCTGGTTACTACGGCGCTCTTCATGTTGCGTTGTCGCAACTCGATCAAGAACGCCTCCACACCGGGCAGATAATCGAACGTCATCTGCTGCTCGAAGCGATCGAGCGAAGCAGTAATGGCGGCTTGTTCAGCCGCCATATTCGGGAAAAAAGTATCGTAGATATAGGTGAGTGTCTGCCCCTTTACCCGATGCTCCAGATCGGACATGCCCAAATAGTCGGCTCCTGCCCGATGCCAGAAGAGGGAGTACTGAGATTCGGTGTCAATGACTACACCGTCCAAATCGAACAGCAGAGCTACGGTGGGAGGGGTTACATTCATTTTTTGAATCGATCGGTTTTTATTGGGGATTATATGCTCCTTCCCATTCGCGAATGCCTTCTGTGATGAGTTGAATATTGCGCTCGGTGCGTCCGAACAGACTGCCAAAGCTGTTTTTATTCAAGTCGCAAATGCTGTTGATCCATATCCGCTCCTTATCGAAAACCATAAAAATCTGTTCGCCCAATATAGACTGATACCTATCCGGATTGGTACGGCAAGCATAATAATCGCGTCCGGGATGACTGCATGTCCATTGTTCGCGCGAACCAAGTTCTGTGATGAGCTTATATATTTCGCTGATGGGAAGTTTCGTTGCTACCGGCTTGAAGAAGAGCCTGCGATATTGGATGTAGGTCGCTACGATAGCCAGCACGAAAGGGATAACTATCAGTCCTGCTATCATGGGCATGCTCAGTACAAGCGGATTTTTGAAGTAATAGGTCGAGAGTACGTATATACCTGTCAAGAACGGAATAAACAAAATCCCGACGGGGATGAGGAAATGACGACAAATTGCTTTCACACTGCGAAGGTTTATTCTGCCGGTATGGATGACATGCTCCGGCAAATTCTTCCGCCGATTTCTACGTGCATGCATCAGTGAAAAAGCATAGAGAAGCACCGGCAATCCTACGGCAGCTACCGGTATCCAAGGTATGGCAGCCTCGCCGACCGTAAAACGAATGGGAGCTAACGGATAGGGCACGCCGTCGAAGGAGAGACTGGGCGCTGCCACATCATAAAGACCTGCCTGTCGGGCATATAAACGATACGTATACACATACTTACCTGTTGATTGATCATACGACATAGATTTCATATCCAGCCCCTTGTACTCAAGATCGGTCGTGTAAGGGTCGGGAAGTTGATCGCAAATGAGCGTTACACAAAACGTTTCACCGGCTTGCAGGTGTTGTGCATCAAGATTAAACGAGCAATAGATCGTTTCAGGTTCAACTGTGGTCACGGCACAGTAAGCGGCTTCGGGAAAGACCAATCCCCCCAAAGCGACCCAAATAGTTAAAAGTTTCTTGCTAAAAATCATCTTAATAAGTTATATAGCTAAACAACATAAAAAATATTACTTGTGTTTGAATCGGGCACAAAAGTAGAGCATTTTTCTATATTATGCAAAGCATTTGCATTTTTTGTCGTCTTTTTTATCTTCCTTGACGTGATTCGGTCGCCGTTATCCCCGATTTTCGGCAGCAAAGAGAGTAATCGCAGGCAAAAACTTGCTCATATCACAAATTTTATTGAATTTTGCAGCGAAACAATAGGTCTCGAATCCGTTTACTTATGAAAAAAAGAACCCGACGTATCCTTCTCGCCATAGCGATTGAACCGTTTTTAATCGTTGCTGCCATTGCCGGCGTAGCTTGTATTCAGTTATATACTCCGCGGTTTCATCCACCCAAGGATACCTATATATATATAGATTCCGACGATACGGTCGATAGCGTATATTATAAGGTGAAGAGTGCCGGAAAACTCGAGCATATACTCGCCTTTCGCCTGCTGATGAACTATCGCCACTATGCCGACCATATCCACACCGGATGTTACCTCATCCGCCCCGGCGATAATATATACCGGGTATCCAGCCGACTGTATCGCGCGCATCAGCATCCGGTCAATCTCACCATCGGCAGCGTACGCACGCTCGACAAACTGGCGCGCAACGTTTCGCGCCAATTGATGATCGATTCGACCCAAGTAGCCGCCGTCCTGACCGACAGCATGCTAAGCCTCTTCATCCCCAACACGTATCAGGTCTATTGGAATATGAGCGCCGAAAGCTTCATAGACCGTATGAAACGCGAACATACGCGCTTCTGGACTGCCGACCGACGCGCCAAAGCCCGCGCACTCGACATGACGCCCGACGAAGTAGCCACCCTCGCTTCGATCGTAGAAGAGGAGACCAACGATGCTGCCGAGAAGTCGGTCGTTGCCGGTCTTTACATCAACCGACTGAAACGCGGCATGATGCTGCAAGCCGACCCGACGGTGAAATATGCACTCCAAAACTTCGAGCTACGCCGCATCACCAACGAACAGCTCAAAACGCCATCGCCCTATAACACCTATCTGCATGCCGGACTTCCGCCCACCCCCATACGCATCCCAACACCGGCAGGCATTGATGCCGTACTGAACTATGCACATCATAACTACCTGTATATGTGCGCAAAAGAAGACTTCTCGGGTACGCACAACTTTGCAACCAACCTTGCCGACCACAACCGAAATGCCAACCGATACAGGGCTGCTTTAAACAAACGGAGAATCTACCAATAACAGGGAAAGAGATAAAACATTGACCGAAGCAAAAAAAAGTTGGATATATTTGGTTATTAATTAAAATAGATTGCGTTACTTTGCACCGAAACAATAAAAAGTTTATTTAGAATTGTTATTTCACTCGTGTATTCCTCGATATTTGCCTATTGAGCGTTTCCATTGTTGACTAACCACTTCGCAATAGCTTTCTTATTGAACTAATTTATTTATCATTTTATTTTTTAATTTATGAATTTGTATGTAGGTAACCTTAATTACAAGGTTAAAGAAGCTGATTTAAGAGAAGTCATGGAAGAGTTTGGTGTAGTAGATTCCGTAAGAATCATTACTGACCGCGAAACAAGAAGATCTAAAGGATTTGCATTCATTGAAATGCCGGAAGCCGACGCTGCCCGCAATGCTATCAAGAAGTTGAACGGTGCCGAATACGCTGGTCGTCCGATGGTCGTTAAGGAGGCATTGCCGAAGAACTAATTACTTTAGTACCTCCGGACTAAAAAGAGAATGACGCTCTGCAAGAGCGCTCATTCTCTTTTTTTATGATTGCAGCACACAGATTGCACAAATCTTTGTACTTTTGCCCCCCCCTATTATGCAGTTAGGGTGCAATGGTACTATCACTTATTCGATTTATCAACTAAAATAATATATGGCAGTAGAATTAAAGAATTTGACCAAGCGTAGTGAGAACTACTCGCAATGGTACAATGAATTAGTAGTAAAAGCCGATTTGGCAGAACTATCGGCAGTGCGTGGTTGTATGGTTATCAAACCCTACGGATATGCCATCTGGGAGAAAATGCAACACCAGCTCGACACTATGTTTAAAGAAACCGGACATGTGAATGCCTACTTCCCGTTGCTCATCCCCAAGTCGTTCTTCAGCCGCGAAGCCGAACATGTGGCAGGGTTTGCCAAAGAATGTGCGGTGGTGACACACCATCGACTAAAAAATGCCCCCGACGGCAGCGGCGTCATTGTCGACCCCGACGCCAAACTCGAAGAGGAACTCATTATTCGCCCCACCTCCGAAACCATCATCTGGAATACTTATAAGAACTGGATCAACTCGTACCGCGACCTGCCCATCCTGTGCAATCAATGGGCAAACGTGATGCGATGGGAGATGCGCACCCGCTTGTTCCTGCGCACCTCAGAATTTCTGTGGCAAGAAGGGCATACCGCCCATGCCACCAGCCAAGAAGCCGAAGAGGAGGCTACGCGCATTCTGCATCTGTATGCCGACTTTGCCGAGCAATACATGGCTATGCCGGTGGTGAAGGGTGTCAAAACAGAAAACGAACGCTTTGCCGGTGCACTCGAAACCTATACCATAGAGGCGATGATGCAAGACGGAAAAGCGTTGCAAAGCGGAACATCGCACTTCCTCGGACAAAACTTTGCCAAAGCGTTCGACGTGCAGTTTGTCAACAAAGAGAATAAAATGGAGTATGTGTGGGCTACCTCGTGGGGCGTATCGACCCGACTGATGGGAGCATTGGTCATGACACACTCCGACGACAACGGATTGGTACTGCCGCCACACCTCGCCCCCATACAGGTAGTGATTGTTCCCATCTACAAAAATGCCGAAATGCTGCAACGCATCGACGCGAAGGCAAACGGCATCGTAAGCCGCCTCAAAGCGATGGGCATCTCTGTGAAGTACGATAACGCCGACAACAAACGCCCGGGATTCAAGTTTGCCGACTACGAGTTGAAAGGTGTGCCCGTTCGGCTGGTCATCGGAGGACGCGACCTCGAAAACAACACCGTCGAGGTGATGCGCCGCGATACGCTCGAAAAAGAGACACGCACCTGCGACGGCATCGAACCGTATGTAGGCGAACTGCTGGAAGCCATCCAAAGCAACATCTACCAAAAGGCGCTTGCCTACCGCAATGCACACATCTGTAAGGTCGATTCTTACGATGAGTTTAAAGCCAACATCGAAGAGGGCGGATTCATCATGGCGCACTGGGACGGTACCACCGAAACCGAAGAGCGCATCAAGGAAGAGACCAAAGCCACCATCCGCTGCATCCCCTACGAAAATTTCTTCGACGACGACAAAACGCCCGGACAGTGCATGGTTACCGGAAAGCCGTCGGCACGTCGGGTCGTGTTCGCACGGGCGTACTAAATCACACCACGCAGTCGACAGTTGACGCCCGCCGACGTGTGCGCTTACACACGTCGGCGGTCACACCTGAAATTATCACCCTTTGATCTCATGCAGATCTCCCTTTGTTTTGATGAAGATCTCCCTTTGATCTCATGCAGATCTCCCTTTGTTTTGATGCAGATCTCCCTTTGAAGTGAGGCAAAACTCCCTTTGATGCTCCTGCTCCAAAAAGCAAGGTGTCGACGGCTATCCAAGAGATGCGGAAAGAGGTAACGCTGATAGCCTACTAATCGCCAATGATATTGTGAAATACTTTAAAAAAACATAGACTTATCATCTGCATTTCAATAAAAGACGTACTTTTGCGGGTTGTAAATAGCAACATTTAAAATGATATGGATAAATTCAGTTATGCCATCGGACTGGGAATCGGTCAAAACTTAAAAAGTATGGGTGCCGACGGCATCGATGTAGCAGATTTTGCACAAGCAGTGACAGATGTCTTTCAGGGGAATCAAACAACGATCACGCACGAAGAAGGACGCCGCATCGTAACGCAATTCTTTGAAGGGTTGCAAGAAAGAATAGGCAAGCAAGTCCGGGCAGAAGGAATAGCCTTCCTCGAAAAAAATAAGAAACGCCCGGGCGTAGTGACATTGCCCAGCGGACTGCAATACGAAGTCATAGCCCGGGGAAAAGGCGGTAAAACTGCCGGCCGCACCGACCGGGTAAAGTGCCATTACGAAGGAACGCTCATCAACGGAACCTTGTTCGACAGCTCCATCAAACGCGGCGAACCTGCCGTATTTGGCGTAAACCAAGTGATTAGCGGATGGACAGAAGCCCTGCAACTGATGCCCGAAGGAGCCAAATGGAAACTATACATCCCCTCCGAACTGGCTTACGGCGCACAAGGAGCCGGCGATGCAATAGCTCCGCACAGCACCTTGATATTTGAAGTAGAATTACTCGAAATCATATCCAAATAACAAATAAATTAGAAAAAAGAGAAATGAAAAAAACAGCATTGTTCCTCACAGCGGCGGTAGCACTCGGATTAACGGCATGCACCGCACAAGCCCCCAAAGCCAACCTGAAGACAGACGTCGACACCTTGTCGTATGCCATCGGCGTGGCGCGTACCGACGGATTAACGCCCTATCTGGCTCAACAAGGCATCAACGCATCGGAGATGGGCGATTTTTTGAAAGGATTCGTTGATGCCCAAAAAACATATCGCGACAACGATGCCTATATGCAAGGCTTAATGATTGGTCTACAAGTATCAGTTTCATGGGTAAAAGGCTTCTCCGAGCAAGTATTCGGCAGTGATTCTACACACTCCATCAGCCGCGAAAACCTGCTGGCAGGTTTCATTGACGGCGTGAAGAGCGATACCACCATCATGAAATTACATGTAGCCACTACCTATGTGCAAACGAACATGGAACGCATCAAAGAAAAAGCTCTCGAAACCCAATATGCCGACAACAAAACCGCAGGCGAGAAGTTCCTTGCCGAGAACAAAACCAAAGAAGGCGTAGTTACCACAGCAAGCGGTCTGCAATACAAAATCATCACCAAAGGCAACGGCGAAATACCCAAATCCACCGACCAAGTGAAGGTAAACTACAAAGGCACCTTGATAGACGGTACCGAGTTCGACAGCTCGTACTCGCGCAACGAACCTACCACCTTCCGCGCCAACCAAGTGATCAAAGGATGGACAGAAGCCCTCACACTGATGCCCGTAGGCTCGAAATGGGAACTCTACATACCGCAAGACCTGGGCTACGGTGCACGCGTAGCCGGAGATAAGATCAAACCTTTCTCCACGCTGGTTTTCGAAGTCGAATTGCTTGGCATCGAAAAAGAGCAGACCCAAAAGAAATAATAACTTAGCTATAAGGACAGGAACAGCCGGTAGCAATTGTCGCGACGACAACTGTTATCGGCTTTCCTTTTTATCCCATAATGCTATTTTTTTTCGCCTTATGCGTGATAAACTAAAAGAAATACCTACATTTGCTTTCTTTTTGCTAAATCGAGTATAAAAGACATCACATATAATCTACACGTTATGGAAAAAATAGATAATTTGGATAAACAGATTCTGGAGATTATCTCCCAGAATGCCCGCATCCCGTTTAAAGACGTAGCTGCCGAATGTGGCGTATCGCGTGCCGCCATTCACCAACGGGTACAACGCCTGATAGATATAGGCGTCATCACCGGCTCGGGATATCAGGTAAACCCCAAATCGTTGGGGTATCGCACCTGTACCTATATCGGCATCAAGTTAGAGAAAGGCTCCATGTACAAAGCCGTCGTGGCAGAGCTGGAAAAGATACCCGAAGTAGTGGAGTGCCACTTCACCACCGGTCCATACACCATGCTTACCAAAGTGTACGCACGCGACAACGAACATCTGATGGACTTGCTGAACAACAAAATGCAGCAGATAACCGGCGTCACCGCTACCGAAACACTTATTTCGTTAGAACAAAGCATCAAGAAAGAGATACCCATACTATAACACACGACGAGAGAAAGATGGAGTGGTTGTACAACATTCATTGGGAAGGACTGCTTATCGGGATATGCACGTTCCTCATCATCGGATTGTTTCATCCGATAGTCATCAAAGCCGAATATTATTGGGGCACACGTTGCTGGTGGATATTCCTGCTATTGGGAATAGCCGGAACGGTTGCATCACTGCTGGTCGGCAACATCCTACTATCAGCGCTATTGGGCGTGTTTGCCTTCTCCTCATTCTGGACGATCAAAGAGGTCTTCGAGCAGGAAGAACGTGTCCGCAAAGGGTGGTTCCCCAAGAACCCCAAACGCACTTACCCTTTCTAAAGCGAAAAGATTCGCTGTTTTTCACCGAAAGACTTGCAGGATTGGGGATAATACTCTATTTTTGTGCCCGCAATCCCAACAAGGAAGCACCGGACTTGTAGCTCAGTTGGTTAGAGCAACAGACTCATAATCTGGAGGTCCTAGGTTCAAGCCCTAGCTGGTCCACACATCAAAGCACTTACGAAACCCGTAAGTGCTTTTTAGTTATTTATGAATTGCTTCGCGACTACTACATCCTGTCGGGCACCTCAATGCCGAGCAAACCCATGCCAAGGCGGACAATCTTCGCCACGTTGGCAGAGAGGGTGAGGCGGAACAGCTTCACGGCGTCGTTCTCTTCGCGTAAGATGCTAAAGTCGTGATAGAACTGGTTATACTCTTTCACCAAATCATACGTATAGTTCGCAAGGAGCGACGGACTATAGTCGTTACCGGCTTGCCGTACCACAGTGGCAAAGTCTGCCAGCAACTGAATCAATCCCTCTTCCTTCTCGCTCACAGCCACATCGGCAGAGAGTTCGGCCGGAACGACAATACCCGCTTCGGCAGCCTTACGCAGCACCGAGCAGATGCGGGCATGGGTGTATTGGATAAAGGGTCCGGTATTGCCATTGAAATCGATCGATTCCTTGGGATTAAACGTCATGTTCTTACGGGCATCCACCTTGAGGATGAAATATTTCAAAGCGCCCAGCCCCACGATGCGGGCAATGTTGTCGGCTTCCGCAGGCGTCAGTCCGTCGAGCTTGCCCAATTCATCCGATGTCTCTTTGGCAGTGCCGATCATCTCCTCCATGAGGTCGTCGGCATCGACTACGGTTCCTTCGCGGCTCTTCATTTTCCCCTCGGGAAGTTCCACCATGCCGTAAGAGAAATGCACCAATCCCCTCCCCCACTCAAATCCCAGCTTGTCGAGCAAGATGGAGAGCACTTGGAAGTGGTAGTTTTGCTCATTGCCCACCACATATATCATTTTATTGATGGGGTAATCGTTGAAACGCAGCTTGGCAGTACCAATGTCTTGCGTCATATATACAGAGGTGCCGTCCGAGCGCAGCAACACCTTATTGTCCAATCCTTCGGCAGTAAGGTCAGCCCACACCGATCCATCCTCCTTCTGATAGAAGATGCCTTTAGCCAGCCCCCGCATCACCTCCTCCTTGCCTGCCAGATAGGTTTCCGATTCGTAATAAATCTGATCGAAGCTCACCCCCATCTTCCGGTAAGTCTCATCGAAGCCGTCGTACACCCACCGGTTCATAGTCGCCCAGAGCGCCCGCACCTCGGCATCGCCTGCCTCCCACTTCACCAACATCTCGCGGGCTTCGTTCATCAGCGGCGATGCAGCTTCCGCCTCCTCCTTCGTCATGCCTGTTGCCATCAGTTCGGACACTTCGGCTTTGTAATGCTTGTCGAACGCTACATAATAATCGCCCACCAGATGGTCGCCCTTCTTGCCCGACGATTGCGGTGTTTCTCCGTTGCCATACTTCTGCCATGCCAGCATAGACTTGCAGATGTGAATGCCCCGATCGTTCACAATATTGGTTTTCACCACCCGATATCCGCAGGCGGCCACGATATGGGCAAGCGCATTGCCCAACAGATTGTTGCGCACATGCCCCAAGTGTAAGGGTTTGTTGGTGTTGGGTGAAGAATATTCTATCATCACCAACGGCGACTTCGCGGTAGCGGCGGTGATGCCGTATTGCACATCGGCATGAACCCTGTTCAGCAACCTGATCCAAGCCGATGAGGCAATGGTCAGATTCAGAAAGCCCTTGATTACATTGAACGCGGCAACCTCGGACGTATGTGCCAGCAGGTAAGCCCCGATCTCTTGTGCGGTCTCTTCGGGTTTCTTCCGCGACATGCGCAGGAAAGGGAAAACCACCAACGTGAGGTGTCCCTCAAACTCTTTCTTCGTCTTTTGCAGTTGTATCTGTCCGGCAGATACCTCGCTGCCATACAAGGCTTTCAGCCCTTCGATAATAGCGGCGGTAAGCTTATCTTCTATCATAACTATTCTCCTGAATTTATTTCAGGCGGCAAAGGTAGTTTATTTCTGCATTATTTTTACCTTTGTCCGCGTAATTTCAATTCAATTAAACACTTACATGATGAAAAAACTGTTCCCACCCTTAGCTGCACTGCTGTTGTTGTCGTGCAGTAATCCTGAGAAACACGCATCTTACGATGTCGTACCCCTGCCCAACGACGTACAACTGACGTCGGAAGCCCCTTTTCGTCTGACTACGCATACGGTAGTAGCCTATCCCGAAGGTAACGAAGTGCTGGAAAAGGATGCCGCATTCTTGTCGGAATACATCGCACAATCTATGGGCGGGTCGGCTACACAGCCCTATACCGACCCGCAGAAGCCCGAAAAAGCGATCGTACTGGCAATCAACCCGACCATTGCCCATGCCGAAGGATATGTGCTGACCGTAACCCCCAACCGGATCACCATTGAGGGACAAACACCCGCCGGTGTATTCTACGGCATACAAACCCTGCGGAAATCGCTCCCTGCCGTAGCGCAAGGCGCCGACGTGCTGATGCCGACTGCCATCATCAGGGACGAACCCCGCTTTGCCTACCGCGGCATGATGCTCGATGTGTGTCGCCACATCTTCCCGCTATCGTTTGTCAAGCAATACATCGACCTGCTGGCGCTGCACAACATGAACACCTTCCACTGGCACCTCAGCGACGACCAAGGCTGGCGCATCGAGATCAAAAAGTATCCCCGCCTCACCGAAGTAGGGGCTATGCGCAAACATACCGTCATCGGCAAAAACACCGGTGTGTACGACAATACCCCGTATGGCGGATTCTTCACGCAGGAAGAAGCCAAGGAGATTGTACGTTATGCCGCCGAACGCCACATCACCGTGATCCCCGAAATAGATATGCCCGGACACATGCTGGCTGCCATGACTGCCTATCCCGAGCTGGGATGCACCGGAGGTCCGTATGAAGTAGCCGGAACATGGGGCATCTTCGACGATGTGCTCTGCTTAGGCAACCCGAAAACAATAGAGTTCCTCGAAGGCGTTATGGACGAGATTACCGAAATATTCCCATCCAAGCTGATACACATCGGCGGCGACGAGGCTCCCCGAACACGCTGGAAAACATGCCCCAAATGCCAGGCATTCATCAAGTCGCACGGTTTGAAAGCCGACAAACATCACACGGCAGAAGACCGGCTGCAAAGCTACTGCATGACTACCATCGAAAACTATCTGACTACGAAAGGGCGCCGCATCATCGGCTGGGACGAAATACTCGAAGGCGATGTGGCACCCGACGCTACCGTCATGTCATGGCGGGGGATGGACGGAGGCATCGAAGCAGCCAATCTGGGACACGATGTCATTATGGCTCCCAACACCTATTGCTATTTCGACTACTACCAGTCGCTGGATGTCAAGAACGAACCCTTCGGCATCGGCGGATACGTACCCTTAGAGAAAGTATATAGCCTCGAACCCGTTCCCGCTTCACTGCCTGCCGACAAGAAAAAGCATATTCTGGGTGCACAAGCCAACCTCTGGACAGAATATATTGCCACCCCCGAGCATGTCGAGTATATGGTATTGCCCCGCATGGCGGCGCTTAGCGAGGTGCAGTGGACACAACCCGAGAAGAAAGAGTACCGCAGCTTTGCCAAACGAACCATGAGATTGATGGAACTGTATCAGCGCGACAGCCTGAATTATGCCAAACTGATCTATAACACCTTGGTAGAGGTGAAGCCTGACCCGGTACACAAGAGTGTGCGCGTCACCATGAGCAATGTAGACGATGCACCTATCTATTATACGCTCGACGGCAGCGAGCCTACGCAGTCATCTGCCCACTATACCGAACCGATACTCGTCAACACCAACGCCGACCTGCGTGTAGTGACCATCCGCAAGAACGAAAAGAGCAAAGAGGCCACCCGCCATCTGTTGTTCAACAAAGCCACTTACCATCCCATCCAACTGCTTACGCCACCCTCGCAACGCTACACCTTCAAGGGAGCGCCCACGCTGGTCGACGGCATCACCGGAGAACAAAGCTACACCACCGGCGAATGGTTGGGCTTCATAAACGACGACCCGGTGATGGTGATCGACTTGGGTGAACCTACCGAATTTTGCCGCGTATCGACCCACGCGCTCATCGACGGGAGCAACTGGATCATGGGGTGCACCGGATTGACTGTCGCCATCTCCAACGACAACCAAACCTTCACCCAAGTGGCAGACAAAGCCTTTCCGGCAGAGACCGAACCACGCAAGACGGGCATTGAGCATTACGACATAGATTTCGACCCCGCCACCGCCCGCTACATAAAAATTACCGTCAAAGCTACACCCGCCCTCCCCAAAGGACACCCCAGCGCAGGAAGCCGACCCTTTATCTTTCTTGACGAAGTAGCCGTAGAATGATTAATATTGAGTATCTTTGCCGCCCAAATAACTTTATTATGAGATATATAAACATATTCGCCACCCTTATACTCGTATTTATGGTGGCATCGGCTTTCTCCTTTATCAAGAAGGACAAAGACAAAGAACAGGTGGTATACGCTTATGGCGTAGCTACGTCATTCAGAGATACGGTGGTTTACATCACCGAGATACAAGTATTAGACAGCGCCAAGCTCGATAAAGACGGCTTTCTCCCCCAACGCAATCTCTATCCCTATCAGTTGAAAAACTATTTGGAAAACAAATGGCGTGCTGCCGACTACACGTGTACAATCTCTTTCTCCAAAAAGAAAGAGACACTGACCAAAGATCTGAATAAGCTGCAAAACAAACTGAAGAAGAACAAAGACAACGTAATCATCATGATACCCTCGAACGACTTTAAGTTCACGAAACCGGAAGAGTAGAACGATCGAGTAACCAAGTTATCAATCAAAGTAAAAACGTTCAGTATGAAACATTTTATTAAGATGGGAATAGCTTTACCTATTTTCCTGTTGATCGCAAGTTGTAAGCATAAAGAAGACGAGCCGGCTACCCCGCAACCCACACGTACCGTATTGGTATATGTTGCAGCCGACAACTCTTTGTCGCCTTTTGCCAACTCCGACCTGAAAGAGATGAAAGAAGGTTTTGCATCTGTGACCAACTCGGGAGCGCATCTGCTGATCTATATCGACACCGGCTCATCGCCCCGTCTGATCGAACTGCAAAACAAGAAGGGAACGGTAACAGAA
This sequence comes from Prevotellaceae bacterium, assembly GCA_031262085.1. Classification (GTDB taxonomy): domain Bacteria; phylum Bacteroidota; class Bacteroidia; order Bacteroidales; family Bacteroidaceae; genus Bacteroides. Next base: position 28,243 of record JAISIN010000044.1, on the reverse strand, counting down.
GTATCTGTGAAAACCTACGGTGAGAATCGCAACTCGGTAGGCGTGACCGAGACACGGGAGGTGTTTGCCGACGTCTTCGACAACCCCGACTACAAAGCCGACAGTTACGGATTGATTTATTGGTCGCACGGCGACGGGTGGATACCCAATCCGCTTCCGGAAACCCGCTGGGTAGGACAAGACCAATCGACCCGCCCGAGCAGTTACATGAACATCTCCGATCTGACAGCCGTCTTATCTACTGCTCCATACTTCGACTTTATTCTTTTCGATGCATGCTTTATGTCGTCGGTAGAGGTGGCTTACGCCGTGCGTAGCTACACCGATTACTACATTGCCTCGCCGACCGAGATACCCGGTCCGGGCGCCATGTACGACCGGTTGGTGCCTGCCCTCTTCATCACCGACGACCAGAACCCCGACCCTGAGCGACCTTGGGAGGAGCATGTAGCAAAAGCCTACTTTACACCTTATGCGCTGATCTACGACAGCAACGTAGACACCACCAACGACCATTGGACGGGAGGCGTTTCGATTTGTATGATACAAACATCCCGTTTAGAATCGCTGGCTAACATCATCTACACCTCGCTCACCGGAGCAACAGCCGATGCCGCTACGCTACGCGCCACGGTTTTCGATTACGACCAACGAACGGGCACGAGTCATGTGGGTTACTATGATTTAGTCGATATGATGCAGCAAATACTCCCTGCCGACAACGCCAGTCGGTGGTACGCTATGACCTATTGGGCAACTACCGGTAAGAATTATTCCGTCTTTGCCGGCGACGGTTACGGCGGTCTCTTCTCTATGGAAGGGAGCAACGGCATATCGTGCTACATCCCGTCGGGGGCGGATACCAACGCCGACCGCGCCTACCAACAGACCGAGTGGTACACAGCAGCCGGATTGTCACAGATTGGCTGGTAGCCGGCGTACCAGCTCTTCTGCCGTCACGAGTTGTTGCTCGCCTGTCACCATATTCTTCAGCGTCACCTTGCCTGTGCTCATTTCGTTCTCGCCCACGATGGCAACGAACGGAATCTGCTTGGCATTGGCATAGCTCATCTGTTTCTTCACCTTGGCAGCATCGGGGAAGAGTTCGGCACAGATACCGGCGACACGTACTTGCCTCAACACCTGCATAGAGAAAGCCGCTTCGCGTTCGCCGAAGTTGATGAACAGCAGTTGCGTACTGCCGGTTGCCTCCTTGGGATAGAGGTCGAGCGTATTGAGCACGTCAAAGATGCGGTCGGCGCCAAAAGAGATGCCTACGCCCGACACGCCGGGCATGCCGAACACGCCGGTCAGGTTGTCGTAGCGTCCGCCGCCGGTGATGCTGCCCATCGGCACATCAAGGGCTTTAACCTCGAAGATGGCTCCGGTGTAGTAATTCAGTCCGCGCGCCAGCGTCAAGTCGAGTTCCCATTCGTTTTGCAAGCCGAGCGTACTTAGTGTGCTCAGGATAAAAGCGCTCTCTTCGACGCCCTTCAATCCGGTTTCGCTGTCGGCAAGCACGGTACGCAGGGTGGCAAGTTTCTCGTCGTTGCTGCCACGGAGCAAGATGATGGGTTGCAGTCGGGCAACCGCCTCTTCGCTGATGCCTTTTTCGCGCAGCTCGGCGTTGACATGCTCCAATCCTATCTTATCAAACTTGTCGATAGCTACGGTGATGTCGACTATTTTGTCGGCTTCGCCTATAATCTCGGCAATGCCGGTCAGAATCTTCCGATTATTGATCTTGATACAGACACGGATACCGAAGCGTTGGAAGACGGTATCGACAATCTGCATCAGTTCAACTTCGTTGAGTAGTGAATTGCTTCCCACCACGTCGGCATCGCATTGATAGAACTCGCGATAACGCCCTTTTTGCGGGCGGTCGGCACGCCACACGGGTTGTATCTGGTAGCGTTTAAAGGGGAAGGTGATTTCGTCGCGGTGCATCACCACGTAGCGGGCAAAGGGCACGGTGAGGTCGTAGCGCAAACCCTTCTCGCAAAACCGCGATGCCAGCTTGGCAGCATTGCGGCTGAGCAGCTCTTCGTCGGTCAGTCCGGCAAAGTAATCGCCCGAGTTTTGTATTTTGAACAGGAGTTTATCACCCTCTTCGCCATATTTTCCCATGAGGGTAGAGAGCATCTCCATAGCCGGCGTCTCTATGGGCTGAAAGCCGTATAGGTGGTATACGTTACGGATGGTATTGAAGATATAGTTGCGTTTCGCTGTTTCTACCGGCGAAAAGTCGCGTGTTCCTTTCGGAATGGAAGGTTTTGCTGTCATAATGCTTGTCTGTTGTATAAAAATCGGGCGCAAAGTTAGCTGTTTTAGCCAAGAGGCGTCTATTCTCCGCTAAGTTTCTCTGCCACGAAGGCAAGTTTTTCGGCTACGGGCAGTTCGGCATCTATCCAGTAGATGGTAAATCCGCGTCGTTCCATGCCTCGAAACCAAGTCATTTGTCGTTTGGCAAACTGATGAATGGCGGTTTCCAATTGCCGGAACATCTCATCGTAACGGAGTTTTCCGGTGACGTATAGCGTGAGATATTTATACTCTAATCCGTAGTAGATCAGGTCGTCGGGGGCGATGCCTTGCGCCAGCAGTCGGCGCACCTCGTCGACCATGCCTTCGTCCAACCGCTGCTTCAAGCGGCGGGTGATGCGTTCGCGGCGCAGTTCGCGATGGATGTCCAATCCGAAGATCAGGGTGTTCAGGGTCGGAAAGGCGCGTTCGTCGACGGGTGTATGCAGGTAGTACTCTTCTATCTCGATGGCACGGATGGCGCGCTTGGGGGTATCTACGTCGGTGGTGTTGTGCAGCGTTTTGTACTTTTTCAGCAACTCGGTCAGCTCTTCGAGCGATTGGTTTGCCAAACCGGCACGCAGTTCCGGATTTTCGGGCACGGGCAATAGCCGGTAGCCTTTCAGCACAGCTTCCAGATAGAGACCGGTACCTCCGCAAAGGATGGGTAACTTGTCGCGGCTGCGGATGTCGTTGTAGGCAGTCAGAAAGTCGCGCTGATATTCAAAGAGATTGTATTTATAGCCGGGTTGGGCAATGTCTATCAGATGATGGGGTATCTGCCGCCCGTTCAGGATATAGTCTGCCAAATCCTTGCCGGTTCCGATGTCCATGCCGCGATAGACTTGTCGGGAATCGGCGCTGATGATTTCGCCGTCGAGCCTGTCTGCCAATGCTATGGCAAAGGCGGTCTTCCCGGAGGCGGTGGGACCGAGGAGGGTGAGGAGGTTAATCCGTCCACTCCAACTGTCGTTGATCTTTAATGGTGAATGCATTCCGACCGTTGGTTCAGCCCGTAATGCTAATCGCATTAGATTTGATGCGGTTGCCCTGATCATGATTCGTTTCGTTTTTCTCTTTCAAATACTCATAGAACGTATATTGCGCCCGAACCTCTTCCTTTTGTGGATGCTCGGACTTCCAGCAGTTTTGCTGTCGACTGTCGACAAAGCAAGCCTTGCGCCGATCGGCAAGTTGAATGTTAAGCATGTCGATAAGCTCCTTGCGTAGCTCCGGGTCGAAGATGGGGGTAACAGCTTCGATGCGGCGATAGAGATTGCGACGCATCCAGTCGGGCGAACCGAGAAAGAGTTTGGGTCGACCACCATTGCCGAAGTACCAGATGCGGGTGTGCTCCAAGAAAGTATCGACAATGCGGGTGACACGGATATTACGACTGAACGACTGTCCGGGGACCAGACAGCAGATGCCGCGCACAATGAGATCTATCTGCACGCCGGCTTCGGAAGCTTCGTAGAGACGGTCTATCATGGCATGATCTTGCAGGGCATTCATTTTGAGAATGATGCGACCTTTCTTACCTCTTTTTGCCAACTCTATCTCCACATCGATCAGCGCATTCAGTTTGGGGATGAGATTGAATCCGGCTACAAGCAACTTATGAAACTCGGGGTTCTGCTTGCCTTGCAAGGTTCGGAAGAGCGTATGCAGGTCGTTCACCAAAAGGCGACTGCAGGTAAACAGCGTAGCATCGGCATAGAGCGTAGCTGTTTTCTCATTGAAATTGCCGGTGCTGATGCAGGCATAGCCGCGCAGCTTGTGGCGGTCGTCGGTGCGACGCAGCACAAGCGCCACCTTGGCGTGTACCTTTAGTTTGGGAATACTATAAATAATGTTGATGCCGGCAGCCTTCATCATCTCGGCAGTGGCGAGATTGTTCTCTTCGTCGAAGCGGGCTTTCAGCTCCACAAACACGGTGACCCGCTTGCCATTTTGTGCAGCGGCAATGAGCGAGTTGATCACTGCCGAGTTCTCTGCCACGCGATACTGCGTCACCATGATTTCGCGTGTTTCAGCATCGTGCACTGCTTCATAGAGGAAATGGATGAAATGGTCGAACGAATGATAAGGGTAATGCAGCAACAGGTCGCGCTGCCGGATATAATTAAACATAGATTGTCCCTCGTCCAGGCACGTCAGCTTCATGGGTTGGGGCTTGGGCATCGGGGACAGATGCGGATTGGGGTTGGGCAACAGGCGCAAATCTTCGAGATTGAGATGCTTATCGCCCGGCACTAACTCGTGCCGGTCGATCCGGAAGGCGTCGATTAGAAAATCCAGAAAGTCGGACGGCATGGCACGATCGAACACAAACCGACACACGACGCCTATCTTGCGTTTCTTCACTTTGCTCTTCACCATCTCTATAATTTCGGTGGTATTGGCGGCATCGTCTATCAAGATGTCGGCATCGCGCGAGATTTTGATGCAGTAACAGCTATCTATCTCGTAACCGGGGAAGACCACACTGAGGTTGGCTTTGATGATGTCGTCGATATACATCAGATAGTAATCGTCCTTGACGCGCGGCAGCTCTATGAAACGGGGCACCTTGCTGTAGGGCTGCTTCATCACGAAATACTCCATTGGGGCGGGCGCATCTTTGGGACGCATACGCACAGCCAGATACAAACGGTTATCGCGCAGGAAAGATCGCACTTTATCGCGAGTTACCGGTACGGGTTGCAGAAACGGAAACACCTCTTCGAGGAAAAACTGCTCCACGAACTCGCGATGAAAAAGGGTTTCCATGCGCAGGTCTTGGTAGAACACGATGTGGTTGCGCCGCAACTCGGGCAACAGTTTTTGCTCGTAAATACGGATGCGCTCCTCCAACTGACGGGTTACCTCCGTGTTGATACTGTCGACCAAATCGACGGCAGCCTGCACCGATTCGTCATCGCTATGCGTAGCGCCGGTGGCAATAGACCTGTGGTCGGCTACCCGAATTTTATAAAACTCCTCCAGATTGGACGAATAGATTGCCATGAAGTTGATGCGTTCGTAAAGCGGCAGTGTATCATCATCAGCCTCCATCAGTACGCGGTAGTTGAACGATAGCCAACTGATATCGCGTTCGAAATATCTGTTTTCCATATCTACTACATTAAAAGTGTAACGTTGGGGCAAATGTAGCGAATAAGTTCAAAATAATAAGTGCAAGACAAACAATCAATAAAGAAAACTGTTATTTTTGCACGCTCAAAATGATTACTAATATTTTAAATCTTAAAAACAATGGCTTACGTAATTAGTGACGACTGTATCGCATGCGGTACGTGTATCGATGAATGCCCGGTAGGAGCTATCTCCGAAGGCGACATCTATGTGATTGATCCTGAAGCTTGTACTGATTGTGGTACATGTGCCGATGCTTGTCCTTCCGAAGCTATTCACCCGGGTGAATAATCGGTAACACCATCACACCACCCAAGAAGCCCGGCTTCTCTCAAGAGAGAGCCGGGCTTCTTCCTTTTTCTTTTCGAGCCTGATTCGTTTTATTTCATCAGGCTGATTCGTTCTACTTCAATGCTGCCAATGCCTCTTTGATGCGACGGATAGCCTCGACAATATTCTCATCGCCGGTGGCATAGCTCATACGAATGCACTCGGGCGCACCGAACGATGCTCCTCCCACGCAAGCCACATGAGCTTTCGACAACAGATAGAGCGCCAAGTCGTCGGAGTTGTTGACCGCAAAGCCATCGGCAGACTTGCCAAAGAAGGCGCTGCACTTGGGGAAGAGATAGAAGGCTCCTTGCGGCACGTTTACCTCCATGCCCGGAATCTCTTGGGCAAGCTTCACGATCAGGTTGCGCCGACGTTCAAACGCCTTGCGCATCTCGGCTACCGGTTCTTGTGTGCCGGTATAGGCTGCCTCGGCTGCCTTTTGCGATACCGAGCACGGACCGGAGGTGTACTGTCCCTGCAGCTTGTTGCAAGCCTTCACAATCCATTCGGGCGCTGCAATGAAGCCAATGCGCCAACCGGTCATGGCATACGCCTTGGAGACACCGTTCACGATAACCGTGCGCTCCTGCATGCCGGGAAACTGTGCCATGCTTTGATGCTGACCCATATAGTTGATATGTTCGTATATCTCGTCGGCAATCACTATTATCTGCGGATGAGCCGTCAACACATCTGCCAGTGCCTTCAGCTCTTCGCGACTGTAAACCGATCCGGTAGGGTTAGAGGGCGAACAGAGTATCAAGGCTTTCGTCTTGGGGGTGATGCTCGCTTCTAATTGGGCGGGCGTCATCTTAAAATCTTGCTCTATGCCGGCATAGACAATAACAGGTACTCCCTCTGCCAGCTTCACCATTTCGGGGTAGCTCACCCAATAGGGGGCAGGCACAATCACTTCGTCGCCGGGGTTGACCAATACAAGTATGGTGTTGCATACCGACTGCTTGGCGCCGTTGGCACACGATATTTGTGCAGCGGTATATGTCAGCCCGTTTTCCCGCTTCAATTTATCGACTATTGCATTTCGCAAAGCCGGATAGCCCGGAACGGGCGAATAGCGTGAATAGTTCTCGTCGATGGCTTTCTTGGCAGCCTCTTTTACATGGTCGGGAGTATCAAAGTCGGGTTCTCCCACACTCAGATTGATTACATCAATGCCCTGCGCTTTCAGTTCGGCGCTTTTTTGCGACATCGCCAACGTTGCCGAAGGCGACAAGCTGTTAATACGGTCGGATAATTGATTCATAGATATATCTTATATTTTTAAGTTTCAAAAATGAAGCGTATGTCCCATGCGCTCCTTTTTGGTGTGCAGGTAACGTGCGTTATACTCGTTGGGGGTGGTTTCAATCGACACGACCTCGACGATTTGCAGTCCGTAGGCTTCTAATCCCACCCGTTTGACGGGATTGTTGGTCATCAGGCGCATCTTGTGTACGCCCAACTCCCGCAGGATTTGTGCACCCACGCCATAGTCGCGTTCGTCTGCCAAATGTCCCAGATGCAGGTTGGCCTCTATGGTATCCATCCCCTTCTCTTGCAACCGATAGGCAGCGATCTTGTCCATCAACCCGATGCCTCGTCCTTCCTGATTCAGGTACACCACCACTCCTTTGCCTGCGGCGTCTATCATCTTCATGGCTTTGTGCAGTTGTTCGCCACAATCGCAACGCATTGATCCGAAGATATCGCCGGTGGCACACGAGGAGTGTACGCGCACCAATATCGGTTCGTCGGGTTCCCATGTACCTTTGAACAGCGCTACATGGTCTACCCCATTCAGCTTCTGCCGGAAGGGAATCAGCCGGAAGTGTCCGTATTCGGTGGGCATATCTACTTCTACACCTTTTTCTACAATAGATTCCTGCTTCAACCGATAGGCTATCAGGTCGTGAATGGAGATTAGTTTCAAGTGATACTCGTCTGCCATCTTGCGTAATGCCGGCAAGCGCGCCATGGTGCCGTCTTCGTTCATAATCTCCATCAATGCACCGGCGGGATAGAGACCTGCCATGCGCGCCATGTCGATGGTGGCTTCGGTATGTCCGGCACGTCTGAGCACACCTTTTTCTTGCGCATAGAGCGGGTTGATGTGTCCCGGTCTGCCAAAGGTGGCAGGCGTAGAAGCCGAGTCTGCCAATGCCCGTATGGTGGCGGCACGGTCGACAGCCGATACGCCGGTTGTGCAGCCTTCGAGCTTGTCGACAGTCACGGTGAAGGGTGTCCCCAATATGGAGGTATTATCGCTTACCTGATGCGGCAAGTCCAACTCTTTACAACGCGAAAGGGTAATGGGTGCGCACAGCAGTCCGCGTGCGTGTTTCAGCATGAAGTTTACCTTTTCGGGGGTAATCAGTTCGGCGGCAATAATCAGATCGCCCTCGTTCTCACGGTCTTCATCGTCGACAACAATCACAAAGTTGCCTGCCTTAAACTCGGCAATGGCCTCTTCGATGGTATCCAATCTTATTTTCTCCATATTCTTATGCTTTTAATTTTCTGTTTTGAGTTTCTTCAATCAGCGTAATGATCTCATGATTGGTTTGTATGATTCGCTCCATATCTTTATACAGGCGGAGGCGGAATATCCAGATGCGGATATAGAAAAACAATCCTACCGGTAACAGCACACAGCAAGTCAAGTTCAACCAATGGTTACGGAACGGGCGGATATGCGCGTTGACCGGAATCACCGGATATTTGTTCAAGGCATTGAGTATGTGGGGAGAACGGGTGTTCGACAGCTCCTCAATGATGTTTTCTAATTGGTAGTTGCCAAGCTGTATGTCTTCATCGTCGGCTTCCGACAGCCACAAATGCACGTAATTAGGCAGCCGCTTCAGCCGTTGTTTCTCCATCTGCTCGCGACAGATATCCGACAGAGCCTGCAGCTCGCCGGGCAGACGGGTATAATCGGGTTCGTTGATGATTACCTCCTTGTGTACCAGATGTCTGACGCTACGGATACCGGCAAACGCTTTGAACCGGCTGATGTAAGCATCGGAATTGAACACCACCGAATCGTTATTCGACTTATAGGTAAGGAAAGCTCCCAATGGCGTAAGTACGGCAGTACTTGTCCACACGCCCATCCAGACGATCCAATGTCCGTCGCGCGCCATCTTATAGCCGGTTTGGTCGATGATATAATAAATAATGAAGAAGAGTACCGACACAATCACCGGCATACCCAGTCCACCCTTGCGAATGATGCCTCCCAGCGGAGCGCCTATAAAGAAAAAGATGAGACACGACAGCGAGATAGTGAATTTCTTGTGCCAGCTAATGCGATGCCGTCGCAAACTGGCATCGGTCGACGAGAGATTAAAGCTCTTGAAATTCCAGTCGCTCCTCACATTCTCCGCTCTGCTCACAGCAGTAGATATAATGCGTTGTTTCTGCGACAGGGTAGCTGCCTGATACAGACTGTCGACGTCGTATTCGCTCAAATTGGCATCGACTATTCTCAACGAATCGGATGCTTTTTGTTCGGGCGGTCGGTAGGCTCCTTGCATGGCTTCGTTGAAGTAAGCTCGTCCCACGCTGTCGCTACGAACCTGCATCGAATCGATGTCGGCTTGCAACATTTGTATGTCTTTCGTATCTGCCTGATTGCTCATAATGCCCTCATCTGCCATATTGAAGTCCGAGTCGAAAGCAATGATGGCATGCTTCTCCCGAAACGTTTCACGCCGGTAAGGCACATTGCTCTGGTTCATGTTTTGCGACCTCAGATTCTCGAATTGTTCGCCGCTATACAGGTGCAGATAGAGGTGCTGTTTGTCGGCAGTCATCTCCAACCGTCCCGAATCGGCTTTGATGATCTGTGCATTCTCAAATCCTTTTTCAAGGTTGTATATCAACACATCGTAGAGCATGCCCGTTTTCCGATTTTTATGCTTTACGTATAAATTATAGCCGTTTATTTCGTCATAGAATACCCCTTCGGGAATATCCAATTCGGGTGATTTCTGCTTCATGGATACTAACAGCAGCAACATTTGTGTCTGTGCTTTAGGGCTAATAACATTTTGAAAATAGAAAGAGATTCCGCATATAAACAAGACAAACACCATCAGCGGACGCATGATACGGAGTAGAGAGATGCCTGCCGCCTTCATCGCCAGCAGTTCAAATCGTTCGCCAAAATTTCCGAAAGTGATCAGAGATGCCAGCAATATCGCCAAAGGCAGCGACAACGGCACTAACGTTAATCCCGAATAGAAGAAGAATTTCGCCAATACGGTCATACTTAGACCCTTCCCCACCAAATCTTCTACATATCTCCACAGAAACTGCATCATGAAGATAAAAAGGCAGATGAAGAAAGTGCCCATAAAGAGCATTCCGAAACTCTTCAGAATGAATATATCCAGTTTTTTAATGCGCAACATTTTGTCTTCATTTCATGAAATGATGCGCAAAAGTAGCACAAATAATTCAAAAACCGCACGTCCGCCGTAAGGTTTCTATTTGCGTGTCCCATAGTTCGCTCAAGTCGTCTATCTCGTTCGACGGTGCAAAGTCTATCACCTCCAGCACAATGTCGTTAGTCAACTCACTGCATACCATTCGTAATTCGAAATACTCGTGTTCGCTGCTATCGTCTAACCAATGCAATCGGATATACGACTGCGTCCTAACTGCCACGATTTCGGCGTCACGCTTCTCTGTTTTTCCCCAACAGAATGTCAGTGTTTTGCCATTCACTAAAACCTTGTCGGCAAACCATCCTTCCATACCGATGGGCGTACTGATAGCCACCCAAAGAATACTCTTTGAGGTGGCATTTAGTACATATTCTCTTTGCAACATACTTCTATCCATATTATCCATGAAGCTACATATATAGTTTTTATGCGCGCCAAGATAAACACTTTTTTCTACATACGAAACTGATTAACTAAAAAAGGAGAAAAAACATTGTCGAATGAGCCAATCATAAAAAAGTAAAAAAGCAAACCGGAGGATTGCATATTGTATTTTTATAACTATCTTTGCCGCATAAGATACAGTTTAATTGTCAATCGATCAAATAATTATTCTGAACTCTACAAACAAAATTGTTATGATGAGAGACAAAAAAAAACAACTGGCGCGTCAGATTATTTATCTACTGCCAAACGACCAAAAGCCCGTGCAGTACCTCATTGATACCTTGGGCATCGTCAAAGAATCGGCATATCGCCGCCTGCGTGGCGAAGTATCGTTTAGCTTTGAAGAGATTGTTACTCTATCAAAAGTGTTGGGCTTCTCTATCGATGAATTAGTCAATGAAACGTCTACGCATCATGCCCTTTTTAATCTTTCTGCCAACACGACCAACACGCAGGAAGAGGTTTTTATAAATATGCTGCTTATCTTGGCAGATGCAACCAAGACCCGCATCAACATGAGTAATCAGGTTATTTACATTTCGCTCAATAAAATATATCCGTTCTTTTTTACCAAACATCAGAATATGCTCAAGTTCTTCTACTTTGAGTATCTGCACCAAATTATGGATATATCTACTTATTATCATTTTTGCGACACGGTGGTACCGCCGCGTGTCATCGAATTGTGTAATAGCATCTCTTATGAAACGATCAAGCAGAGCGACTTCACGATTGTCATTTCCAACAATCTGTTTATCAACACCATGCAGAAGATCCAGTATTACTATCATTGCAATCTTATCACCGACCAGGAGATGGGTGACATCAGGGAAGACTTATTGGCTATTCTGGATGAGATGGAAGCAGATACCCATGCGGGAGTCACTGCCAGCGGAGGGAAGTTTGATGTCTACATATCACCGTTCAATGTAGCACAGAGCAGCATCAACATCAGCTACGAAAACCGGACAAAATCGTTTTTTTATGTAGACCCTATCAATATGATGTCGACGTCTAACCCCGAATTGTGTGCCGTTCACCGCCGGTGGTTCGATTCATTAAAAAGATATGCCACCTACATATCGAGTAGCAACCAAGCCATGCGAAGTGATTTCTTCGGCAAGCAACGGAAGTACATCGGATCATATTAGCAAGGTTACCTCTTTCTCCATCAATGCCCGGCTTCGGCATCCTCCACATCGACAGAGCGGGTGATATTTTTAGAACTGTCGTCGACCGGTTTTTTCCTGATGAACATAAACCAATTGACTAATTCGGAAACAGCATAGACCAATGATGCTGCACCTATTACAATAAATGCCGTAGAACGCACTCCCATAGGATTAAACAGAGCGACAAGACCGGCTATCAGAATGAGCGACGGTATCAGATAGAATCCGCCGGGGATGGACACCCAACGACGCGCCGACAGCAATGATGCTATCTGTCCTACCCCTGCCATGAGCAAGACGAACCCCAGCAATACCGTAAGGAAGTTGGCAAAGAAGTCGGACATAACCACCAACAATAACCCCAGCAGGGTACCTCCCAGTCCTACAATGGGAAAAGATTGACGCTCTTCTGCCTTGGCAGAAAAGTGAATGAGCATGATCCTCAACGAGGGTATCAGGAAGATCATGCCTATCGTTATCACTAAATAATTGCCTGCTTGCGTTGGAAACAAAACCAACACAAGCCCCAACACCAACGCAGCTATTGCCCGCATAAATGAATGGCTGATTCCTTTCATATTGCTTTACCTTTTTAGTTAGATTGTGTAGCTTACATCACTCAATGATACCTTCGGAGATATAAAAAATGGGAAACCTTGCAGTCTCCCATCTCTATGAATCGGAAAATCTCTATGAAAAAACAAAACTTCTTTTTCTTTTCGACCGGGTAGCTCTTAATTGGCTGCCACTCGTTTTTCTTTGATACGAGCTTTCTTACCGGTAAGTTTACGCAAGTAATAGAGCTTGGCGCGACGCACCTTACCTATCTTGTTTACTTCGATGTGGTCGATAGCCGGTGATTCGATGGGGAAGATACGTTCTACACCCACTGTACCCGACATTTTACGCACGGTAAAACGCTTCTTGTCGCCATGACCTGCAATCTTGATCACTACACCGCGATACAACTGTACACGCTCCTTGTTACCTTCGATAATACGATATGCCACCGTCACTGTGTCGCCTGCCTTAAAAGCCGGATGGTTCTTATGGGTAGCAAATGCTTCTTCTGCAATTTTAATCAAATCCATTCTTCTTATTATTAAATTGTAATCGTTACTACGCAACATACCAGGCTACTCACTTTCTTTCCTGACAGCGATTGCGCGAAAGCGGCGCAAAGGTACGAATTATTTGTAAGTTAGCAACTAAACAACCTTTTTTTCCTTTGATTCGGTGCAGATCTCCCTTTGATGCTATTTCTTCTTGTTCTTATTGAGCAAGTCAAGCAGTTTATCGCCGGCTTTTTCTTTAATCTGATCTTTAACCTGTTCCTTAACCTGATCTTTAACGGCATCGACAGCCTGTTTAGCCATGCTCTCGGTATCCAGACTTATTTGGGGCGAAGTAAAGTCTCCGTTTATCTTTAAGTCGAGCGTGGTGTACTTACCGATACCGGTTGAGGCAGGCAGCGAAATCTTTCCGGTATAATCGATGGTTTGATCCAGTCCGGTGGTACCCGACAGATTGAGGTTATACTCTTTCCACTTGATATCGAATGGCTTGGTAGCTACACGTCCGTCTTTGATCGTAAAGTCGAGGTTCATATCCTTCACGGTGATATTCTTCAGTTCGGGTTTCTTGGCGGCGTCGGCTATTTGGTCGAGCACGCTTACACCGTTCAGAGCCAAGTCTTGGGTCGACAGGCTTCCGTTGCCTTGCAGGGTAGTCAATACCGGACTCATGGTGTTGTCCAACTCGGTTTGTACGTTCATGCTTCCCGAGAAGTTTCCCTTCAGGTTTTCAAAGATGGGAGCCAACTTTTGCACCATTCCCAGTCCTTTATAGGTTTCGGCAAAACTCAGGTTATTCATTTTGAACGCAGCATTCAGCTCGGGTTTACTCGCATCGGCAGTCGAATAATAGCCGTTCATCACCACGTTTCCACCCAGGGTGTTCATCGACAGGTTGCTCATATCGGCTTTGCCGTTTGCCACGTTCAGCTTTCCTTTGACATCGCGCAGAGCGATGTCTCCCATTTGCACCTCTTTCATATCGGCTGTCATGGCAAAGTCTATATTCCGGGGTATCACCACGAGCGACAGGGTTGTGGTATCGGCAGCAGTAGCGGTTGCGGTACTGTCGGCGGTCATGAAATCGTTCAGGTTGAAATGATTCGAGCGAATGTTGAGGTTGCCTTTCAGCGTTTTTCCTTTCATGATATACGCCAGATAGTTTTCGAACCGGCTGTCGACGGTGAGGTCGTTTTTACCGATATGGACGGTTGTTTCGCTCAACTGCAGATAGCGGGGTGAGAAGGTAAAGAGCGACTTCTGTATCAGCACATCGGGCATCTCTTTGAGTTGCAGTTTCATATCGTTCAGCCGTATGGTACCGGCGGCATTAAACCGGTCGTACTGCTCCTTATCAAGATACGACATGCGCCCTGCCAGCGACATATCGGCATTTACTACTCCGTTCAGTGTCATATCCTGCAGCGGATACACCTCTTTCACCTTTCCTAAATCAAGAACTCCTTGGGCAGCCACTTTAAAGTCGGGATCGCTCACCGGCGTTCTGACCTCGGCGGTCATGCCGAAATCGTTTCCTGCCAGGCGGAAGTTGAACGGATTAACGGTAACCTGTGTCAGGTCGGCGCTCCCTCCCGGGTTGGTTACTTGCGCGTGAATATTAATATGGTCGACACCCGCCGGCAACGAAGGGTATCTGAACATGGCATTCTTCACCTCCATCGTCACATCAAACTGCGGCAGTGTGTCGCCCTGCATCATACCTTTGGCATGTGCCGTGACGGTAGCCGTTCCGTCGGTTTTTAATCCTTTGAAATCTTGGGCATACACGGCAGGAATCAGCGACAAAATCTCTTTGAACCCCACTTCACTCGTAACGAGGTTCATATCCATCTCTATGGCGGGATCTTTCAAAGCAACCCATCCGTCGATACCTGCCTTGATGGCATTGAGGCGAAATTCGTTTTTCTGCAGGGTAAACTTGTTGTTTACCAAGTCGGCATCCACCTTCATATTAGCAGCGATATGGGCTTTAGAGAGGAGTGTCATGCCCCCCATCCGATAGGTCAGCGCCCCTATTTCGGCATCAAGCCCGATGGTAGTACGCTCACTGCCGAAATTGCCCGAGCAAGTGGCATTGAGTTTTCTGATGTCGGCATACATGTTGCCTTGCCGGTCGTCGTAAATCACCCGGATATTTTTAGCCGTCAGCTTTTTCAGTTGCATACTGAAGGGCGAGCTTTCGGCACTTGCCGCAACGTCGTCGGCAGCGTCACTATCGGGTTTCATGATGTCCCAGTTCACTTGTCCGTCTGCCAATACAACGGCTTTGACCGATACATCTTCCATCGACACTTTCGATATCTCGTAGTTATCGCCGAAGAGCGAGAACAGATCTACCGAAGCGCTCAGTTCGCCGGCATTGATCAAGGTATCGTTGTCGAACGCTCCGACGCCCTTCAGCCAAAAGTTGTTCAGCGTGACCGATGCTTTCGGGAAGTTCTTAAACAAGCTGATGCTCAATTTATCAAAATCGAATTGTGCCCGGAGCATTTTGTTTCCCTCGCTTTTTACAAGGTCGGTAATCTTACCTTGAAAGGCAACGGGAAGTAGAAACATTAAAAGCAATAGTACTCCCAGTACTATCCCTGCAATCTTTAATCCTTTTTTCATTGTTACATTATGTTTTAGTTCATCGTTTTCATTCTCCTTCCACGCGCACGATCCGATTGCCTTCCAGCCTTATCAACCGCTTGCGGTAAAGCTCGCCCACTGCCTTTTTGAAGGTTTTCTTGCTCACGCCGAATGTGTTGTAGATCGCTTCGGCGGGGCTGTTGTCGTTGAAGGCGATAACGCCTCCTTGCCGGTCTATATACAATAACAATGTTTGGGCGAAATGGGTCACTTTATTCATACCGGGTGTTTGCAGCGCCACGTCTATCTTGCCGTCGGTGCGTATCTGCTTGATGTATGCCGTCAGCCGGTCGCCGATGTGTAGCGTTCGAAAGATTTCATTGTCGTACAACAATCCGCCGTATCGATTCTCGATAATGACTTTAAAGCCCAAATCGCTTTTCTGCCAGATGAGTATCTTTACGGCATCGCCCGCTGTATAAGGCGCCGGTTCGTTCGATAGGTAACGATCGATCTTCGCCGATGCCACGATTCGATAACTCTCGTCGTCCAAGTGCACGTGTACGACGTAGCTCTTCCCGACCTCCATCTTTGTACGCTGTTCGCTAAAAGGCACAAACAGGTCTTTCAAAAGCCCCCAATGCAGAAAGGCTCCGTACGGATTGACCCACGCCACCTCCAGACAGGCAAACTCGCCCACTTGCACCAGTGGGGTCTGCGTAGTAGCCACCAACCGCTCTTCCTGATCTAAGTAGAGAAACACACGTAGCATATCTCCGATCTCGCATCCGACAGGCACATAACGTTGGGGAAGCAATATCTCCCCCTCTTCGCCACCATCAAGGTATAGTCCGAACTCGACCTCCTTGACTACCTTTAAAGTATTAAATCGTCCTAATTCTATGGGCATAAAGTGAATATTTGATGGCGCAAAATTACGTAATTTCAATGAAAAGAGACTTATATAATCACACCATAGAATAATATTATGTACTTTTGTGCGAGCAATGTAAACATTACTACTTCTTTACCATTATTAATATCGTACTCATCATTAACGAACCAACAAATTACGACTCATGAAGAGATTATTCTTTCTCCTCGCATGGATAGGTATTGTAGCACAAGGCTTTGCGCAAGGGGTATTCAGCTTGGACAGTTGCAGGGCGCTCGCCATCGCCCACAACAAAACACTGCTGATTAGCCACGAAAAGATCGATGCCGCACACTATGAGCGCAAGGCAGCCTTCACCCAATACCTGCCGCACATCGCCGCTACGGGCGGGTATATGCGTTCGCAAAAAGAGATTTCCCTGCTCAACCACACGCAAAAAGAAGCACTCGGCTCTATCGGGACGCAAGTGAGCGGCGCCATGCAAAACGGTATCACCAACCTCATCACACAGAATCCCGCCCTTCTACAAGATGCCGGACTGATGGCGCTACTGCAAGCCTTGGGCAGTACCGATATAGCCACCCCACTCAACAACTTGGGCAACTCGATTGTCGATGCCTTCCGCACCGACACACGCAACCTGTACGCCGGCGCCCTCACCCTGACCCAGCCGCTCTACATGGGCGGAAAGATTCGTGCCTACAACAAAATCACCCGCTATGCCGAAGAGCTGGCACGCCAGCAACACAACAACAATTTGCAGGATGTGATACTCAGCACCGACCAAGCCTATTGGCAAGTGGTGTCGCTGGCAAGTAAGAAGAAGCTGGCGGAAGGGTATCTGCAACTGCTTCAAAAACTCGAAAGCGATGTCGACAAGATGATTGCACAAGGAGTAGCCACCCGAGCCGATGGCCTTTCGGTGAAAGTAAAGGTGAACGAGGCAGAAATGATGCTCACCAAAGTCGACGACGGACTGAGCCTCGCCCGCATGCTGCTCTGCCAACTGTGCGGCATCGACCTGACCACCTCCTTCGTATTGACCGACGAGCAGAAAGAAGACCTCTCCCCCACCCCGACAAACGCTGCCGGCATCGACATGAACAGCGTGTACGACAGCCGGCCCGAAATGCGCAGCCTGCAACTGGCTACCCAAATATACGACCAGAAAATAAAACTGACCCGCGCCGATTACCTGCCCTCCGTAGCGCTGATGGGCAGCTATATGATGACCAACCCGTCGGTGTTCAACGGCTTTGAAAACAAATTCAAAGGGATGTGGAACGTAGGCGTAGTACTCAACATCCCCTTATGGAATTGGGGCGAAGGCAGGTATAAGATAAAAGCTGCCCGAAGCGAAGCCCGCATCACCCGCTATCAACTCGACGATGCCAAGGAGAAAATCACCCTGCAGGTTCACCAGTCGCTCTTCAAAGTGAACGAAGCAGCCAAGAAACTATCCTTAGCAACCCGCAATCTGGATAAAGCCCATGAGAACCTGCGCTACGCCCAATTAGGATTTGAAGAGGGGGTTATTCCTGCTGCCAACGTGCTCGAAGCACACACCGCCTGGCTCTCGGCGCAATCGGAAAAAATCGATGCGCAGATTGATGTGAAGCTCACACAACTCTATCTGCAAAAAGCAACGGGAGAATTGAATACAGGCACTTTTAATTTTTAATTTTAATCTCACCAGATAAGAATGGATACAAAATCGCAAAACAGCAATATGATACTGGCGTTTCTCACGCTGATAAGCATCATCGCCGTAGTAGCCGTAGTAGGTTTTTTTATGCTGCGTAAAGGTCCCGACATCATACAGGGGCAAGTAGAAGTGACCGAATACCGCGTATCGAGCAAGGTGCCCGGACGCATCAAGGAGCTGCGCGTACAAGAAGGGCACAGCGTACAGGCAGGCGACACGCTGGCGCTGCTGGAGGCGCCCGACATCGAAGCCAAATTAGAGCAGGCACGTGCTGCCCAATCGGCTGCACAGGCGCAGAACGAGAAAGCGCTGAAGGGTGCCCGACAGGAACAGATACAGGCTGCCTACGAGATGTGGCAGAAAGCAAAAGCCGGCGCCGACATCGCCCAAAAGTCGTACCGCCGCGTGAAGAACCTGACCGAACAGGGAGTCATGACTGCACAAAAGTTAGATGAGGTAACCGCCCAATACAACGCCGCCATGGCCACCGAAAAAGCTGCCCGCGCACAATACGACATGGCCAAAAACGGCGCCGAACGCGAAGACAAAGCCGCAGCAGCCGCATTGGTCGAACGCGCCAAGGGAGCCGTTGCCGAGGTAGAAAGCTATCTGCAAGAGACCTGCCTCACGGCACCGGACGCCGGAGAGGTGAGCGAAATATTTCCAAAAAGAGGCGAGCTGGTGGGTACCGGTGCACCCATCATGAACATTGCCATGCTCAACCGGATGTGGGTAACCTTCCATGTGCGCGAAGACTTGCTCAAAGGCATCACCATAGGCAAAGAGGTAGAAGGCTACATACCGGCATTGGATAAAAAAATGACGCTCAAGGTATACTATATGAAAGATTTGGGTACGTATGCTGCCTGGAAAGCCACCAAACCCACCGGACAATACGACCTGAAGACATTCGAAGTACGTGCCCTGCCCACACCACCGGCTGAAGGACTGCGACCGGGCATGAGCGTCATCCTTTTTTCCATTTGAAATGGGTGATACAAGCATAAAATATCATCGGTTCATATACGTCTTCAAGCGCGAATGTCGCCGATTGGTGTCGCGTCCGCTCTATCTGCTCTGCATGGTGGGGGCGCCGCTGTTCTGCTACCTCTTCTTCACCACGCTGATGGATTCGGGCTTGCCGATCAACATGCCGGTAGGGGTGGTCGACGAAGATATGACCACCACCTCGCGCCAGCTCACCCGCAACCTCGATGCCTTCGAGCAGACTGCCGTCGTTGCCCACTATCCGGCATTCAGCGACGCCCGCGTTGCCATGCAGCGCGGCGAGATATACGGCTTCTACTACATCCCGCCGGGCACCTCTGCCGAGGCGCAGGCACAACGTCGGCCTACCGTATCTTTCTACACCAACAACACCCTGCTCATTGCCGGCTCATTGCTCTTTCGCGACATGAAGATGATGAGCGAGCTGGCTGCCGGCTCTGCCACCCGCGCCACCCTCTACGCCAAAGGCGCCACCGAAGGGCAGGCGATGGCATTTCTGCAACCCATCGTGATCGATGCGCGTCCGCTGAACAACCCGTGGCTCAACTACTCCGTCTATCTGAACAACACCTTTGCCCCGGGCGTGCTGATGCTACTCATCTTCATGATAACCGTCTACTCCATCGGTGTGGAGATCAAAGATCGCACTGCCCGCGAATGGTTGCGCGGTTCGGGCAACTCCATCTATATTGCCATGGCGGGCAAGCTACTGCCGCACACGCTGATATTCTTTCTGATGGGCATTGTGTACAATGTATATCTGTATGGCTTCCTGCACTTTCCCTGCAACAGCGGCATGGTACCGATGCTGGTCGCTACACTCTGCTTGGTGCTGGCATCGCAATGTATGGGCGTGGTGATGATAGGCACACTGCCCACCTTGCGGTTAGGATTGAGCTTTGCTTCGCTATGGGGCGTGCTGTCGTTTTCGATCTGCGGTCTTTCATTTCCGGTTATGGCGATGCATCCGGTGGTGCAGGCGCTTGCCAACCTGTTTCCGCTACGTCACTACTTTCTGATCTATGTAGACCAGGCGCTCAACGGTTATCCGATGGCATATTCATGGACCAACTACATCGCGCTGCTGGCATTTATGCTGTTACCCTTTCTGATTGTTCATCGCCTCAAGCGGGCACTTATCTATTATAAATATGTTCCGTAAACAAATCGGTCAAGGTCTTCACGATATGTTCTATATCTGGATGAAAGAGTTTCGCGCCACCTTGCACGACCAGGGAGTGCTGATCTTCTTCGTGCTGGTTCCGCTGGTCTATCCGCTGGCATATGCCTTCATCTACACCAACGAGACCGTGCGCGACGTACCTGCCGTAGTGGTCGATCACTCACGCACCGCCCTGAGCCGCGAATACTTGCGTAAAGTAGATGCCTGCCCCGACGTTGCCATCGTGAGCCATTGTGCCGATATGGAAGCAGCCCGGCTGGCGCTGAAGGAACGACAAGCCTACGGCATCATCTACCTACCGGCAAGCTTCAGTGCCGACATTGCCGCAGGCAAGCAGACGCAGGTCAGCCTGTTCTGCGACATGAGCGGATTGCTCTACTACAAGTCGCTGCTGTTGGCAAACACCCAAGTGTCGCTGGCCATGAACGCCGACATCAAGATAGCCCGTGCCGGCAACACCACCCCCCGTCAGGACGAAATCACCGCCTACCCCATAGCCTACGAGGAGGTAGCCCTCTTCAATCCGCAAAACGGCTTTGCCGCCTTCCTCATACCGGCTGTGCTGATGCTCATCATCCACCAAACGCTGCTGCTGGGCATCGGTCTGTCTGCCGGAACGGCACGCGAACGCAACCCCGGACACACCCTCATACCTGCCGACACACACTATCAAGGCACCTTGCGCATCGTATTAGGCAAAAGCCTGAGCTACTTCATGGTATATATATTGGTATGCCTGTATGTGCTCTGCGTCGTACCCCACCTGTTCAACCTCATCCAGATAGGAAAGCCGGGCGTACTAACCCTGTTCCTGCTCCCCTATCTGCTTGCCTGCATCTTCTTCTCCATGACGGTATCCGTCATCATCCGTAACCGCGAAACGTGCTTCCTGCTCTTCGTCTTCACCTCGGTGCCGTTACTGTTTCTGTCGGGCATCTCCTGGCCAAGCAGTGCCATACCCGACTTCTGGCGTTACTTCTCGTACCTGTTCCCGTCGACCTTCGGTATCAACGGATATGTGCGTATCAACAGCATGGGAGCTACCCTGAACGAGGTAGCCACACCCTACCGTGCCTTGTGGTTGCAAGCCGGATGTTACTCTCTGACAACCTGTTGGGTGTACAGACATCAGTTAAAGAAGATGTTGCGACGTTGAAAATATGTAAACAACGAATAAAATCCATTAATTATTTGTAGATTCTTTTATGAATATAAATAGAATATATTTATTTTGCACCATCAAAACAATGCTATGAATAGAGCTATGTTTACTACTATTGAAAAGCTATCGCCGATGCCGTTTGGCAACAAGCAACGTGTGCATAGTTGTGATTATCTACAATCAGTTTTAGTACTCAAACGATATTCAAAGCGTAACAATAAACAAAACACGTAAAAAGAACAACTTTTTGCGAGGAGATTTTTATGCCGCGGCAACAATTCATCCCCAAAGTTGTTACTTAGACATAGCATAAAGATTATAAAAGTAAATATTCAATCGGTTTGTTTTCAGAAATTTTGCCCCACCCCCAAGGGGTAAAATTGGAATCGCTTCTTGTCTGTGAAGATAGGAAGCTTTTCTTTTTATAACGATTCGTACAACCTACTGCTTCACTATATCCTCGAAATCGGCTTCCAGTTCACTGTTGCGTTCAAAGTCCCAGAGTGTCAGACTGCGTATCTGGTAAAAATAGTACCAATACGAGAAGAGTTCGGAGATGTGCTTCTGCCGTGCCTCGTCTTTAGCGTTTCGTGCATCATTCAGTTCGAGGGTGCTGATCTGTCCTATCATAAACGTTTCAATGTTCGTTTGGTATCGTTTTTCGGCAATACTGTCGGCCTCTTGGGCTATTTCTAATTGCTGGGCTTGGTTGTTGAAATTCGACACCAACAGAAAGATGTTCTGATTGAAGTTCATCTGGTCTTGCTGAATCTGCGACATCACTACTTCGCGGTTGCTCTTGGCTACGCGCACCTGTCCGCGCCGCTTTCCCCAGTCGAGGATGGGGATAGCTATTCCCAGCGACACGACCTGATTCGCCATCAAATCGTGATAAGCCTCCCCCATATACTTGTTAGCCCCCGTAAATCCGATGCTGGCAGTCAGATTGATGCTGCGCAGGTTGCCTCGGGCCGTGGCAACCGCATAGTCGGCTTGCAACTGTCTGCGGCGAATGTTTTGCGCGAACGAGTTGCGTTCGAGCGCCTTGCTCAATACCTGATTGTATTCCACTCGGATGTCGGGAGCCGACTTGGGCGCAACCGGCACCAATGTTTCCTCTTCCGACAAGCCCAGGAAGGAGCGTAGTTGAAACATCTGCAAGTTATAGTTGCTTTCGGCTTCCGTCACATCGGCTTTGCCTTGCAGCGCGTTCAGTTTGAGTTGTAACAAATCGTTTTCCGAGATTTGCCCCATCTTGCGTTTGGCTATGGCTACCTCGTACAGTCGGTCGGCATTCTGCTTGTTCTGCCGTGAAGTGGCTAAGTTTTCTTTTGCCAGCAGCAAGTTAAAGAAGTAGTTGATGGTCTTCATCGTCACCTCCTCGGTGGCTGTGACAAATGCCGCCTTTGCCTCGGCATAGCGTACAGGCTCGATGCGTCTGTCCCACTTGAGGGTGTTGACGCCAAACACCGGCTGCACCCATTGCAAACTGATGGGTATCGACATAAAGCTGCGGAGCTTGTCGCCATCAAACTCTTTCAGGAAGTCGAGCGAAGAGACTAACGAAAGCTTTCCTCCCGTAAGCCATATATTCTGGTCGAGCGACAATTGTCCCGACATACCTATATAATTATTGCGCACGAACGAGAACGAGCCGTCGTTGTTTTGGTATTGCGAATAGGCTTTTCTGTAATTGGGCAGTGTACCCGTCAGGTTTACCTCCGGCAACAGATTGGCACGAAACGTCCGATACTCCCAATAGGCAGTTCGCAGTTGGTTAAGAGCTACGGCAGCATCGACCGACTGCAGTCGGGCCAATGCAATGGCTTCGGGCAAGGTCATCATGCGTTCGTGAGCGACCGAATCGGGCTGCTCCGCCCGCAACCCTGTCGGCACGCAAAGCAGCAAGAGCGCTGCGAGTAAGATGTTATTTTTCATTCGTTTGATGTTTTTTCTATCCGTAGGGCAAACTATGTGCCAAAGCGAAAAAGCGGGTATAACCCCCGATAGTGTTCATTTTCGGGCAGTCGGGATGTTCGGATGCGGACAGCCCATTCCTGCCCGCTACATCAATTTTAAACATTCGCACACCAGCTATCTCAAATAAATCATGTAATTTTGCCGCGTTCGCATCAAGCCGAACGCTCATTACATTATCAAACAAGTCTAAAGAAAGGTTCAACAATGAAAGCATTAACAAGAACAGATTTCCATTTCAAAGGACAGCAAAGCGTATATCACGGAAAGGTACGCGACGTGTATCACATCAACGATGCCACGTTGGTGATGGTGGCAACCGACCGCATCTCCGCCTTCGACGTCGTATTGCCCAAAGGTATTCCCTACAAAGGACAAATGTTGAATCAGCTTGCCGCCAAGTTTCTGGATGCCACGACCGACATCTGCCCCAACTGGAAGCTCGCCACCCCCGACCCGATGGTGACGGTAGGCGTGCGGTGCGAAGGCTTTCCGGTAGAGATGATTGTGCGCGGATACCTCTGCGGAAGTGCTTGGCGCGCCTATAAAAGCGGTGTACGCGAGATTTGCGGCGTGCCTCTGCCCGAGGGGATGCGTGAGAACCAACAGTTCCCCTACCCCATCATCACCCCCACCACCAAAGCCGAACAAGGACTGCACGACGAGGACATCTCGAAGGAGGAGATTCTCAAGCAAGGTCTTGCCACCCCCGAAGAGTACGCCCTGTTAGAGACCTACACCTTGGCGCTCTTCCGCAGAGGTACCGAGATAGCCGCCCAACGCGGACTGATTCTGGTAGATACCAAGTATGAGTTCGGACGGCACAACGGCGCCATCTATCTGATGGACGAGATACACACGCCCGACTCCAGCCGCTACTTCTACTCCGAAGGCTACGAAGAACGCTTCGCCAAGGGCGAGCCGCAGAAGCAGCTCTCGAAGGAGTTTGTACGCGAGTGGTTGATGGACAACGGCTTTCAGGGAAAGAGCGGACAGCAGGTGCCCCCGATGACCGATGCCATCGTTACCTCTATCAGCGACCGTTACATCGAGCTGTTCGAGCACATCACCGGCGAGACTTTTGTGAAAGAAGAGACTGCCCACATTGCCCAACGTATCGAAAAGAACGTGACGCACTATCTGCAACAAACATGAACCATTCTCCCGAAGCGATCAAACCCTACGGCGAACAGGGCAGCAAGCACGAGCAAGTCGCCGCCATGTTCGATGCCATTGCCACCGACTATGACAAGCTGAATCATACGATGGCATGGGGCATCGACCGGCGTTGGCGAACGAAAGCCATCCGCACGCTGCAACCGTTTCACCCCCGACAGATACTGGATGTAGCCACCGGTACGGGCGACTTCGCCCTTCTTGCTTGCCGGATGCTTCAGCCCGACCACCTGACGGGGATTGACATCTCCGAGGGCATGATGCGCATCGGACGCGAAAAGGTCGCGCAAGCCCACCTCTCCGACCAAATAACATTTGTCTGCGAAGACTGCACCGCCCTCTCGTTTGCCGATGCCTCCTTCGATGCCGTTACCGTAGCCTTCGGTGTACGCAACTTTGAGCATATCGAACAGGGCTTGTCGGAGATAGTCCGTGTATTGAAGAGCGGCGGCAGGTTTGTGATGCTCGAACTCTCTACCCCCGACCGCTTTCCCATGCGCCAACTGTTTGCAGGCTATTCGCGCGTCATCATCCCGTTGCTGGGGCGATGGCTGTCGAAAGACCATAGCGCCTACCGCTATCTGCCGCAAAGCATCCGTGCTTTTCCACAAGGAGAAGTGATGCAACAAACCCTGCGGCAAGCGGGATTCGGCAAGGTAAGCTTTCAAAGACTGACATTCGGCATTTGTACGTTGTACAAAGCAGTCAAATAACACGCCTTTAACTTTAAGTAATTACACCTCTTTATTATTTTTATAACACCACTACACTTATGCAGAAATATGGATTAATAGGCTATCAGTTAAAGCACTCATTTTCTATCGGATACTTTAATGAAAAATTCAAGTCGGAAAACATTGATGCCGCCTACATCAACTTTGAAATTCCCCACATCAACGGGTTTCCGAAAGTCATTGCAGAGAACCCCGACCTGTGCGGACTGAACGTAACCATCCCCTACAAGGAGCAGGTCATTGCCTTTCTTGACGAGCTGGATAAAGACACCGCCCGGATCGGTGCAGTCAATGTCATCAAGATCATACGCCAGCCCAAGGGGAAAATACGACTGGTGGGATACAATTCGGACATCATCGGGTTTACCCAATCTATCCGGCCGATGCTGCAACCGTGGCACCAAAAGGCATTGATACTCGGCACCGGCGGAGGCGCCAAAGCCGTTTATCACGGGCTGAACAATCTCGGCGTGCAGAGCCTGTACGTATCGCGCACGCCCAAAGAGACCAACTGTATCGGGTACAGTGATTTAACACCCGACCTCCTGCGCGACTATACCCTCATTGTCAACTGCACCCCCGTAGGCATGTATCCCAAAGTGGACTTCTGTCCCGATATTCCTTATGCGTACATCACGCCGCGGCACATCCTGTACGACTTGTTGTACAACCCCAACGAGACCCTGTTCCTCAAGAAAGGTCTCGCACAGGGAGCCACCATCAAAAACGGGTTGGAGATGCTGTTGTTGCAAGCCTTTGCCGCTTGGGAGATCTGGCACAGATAGCACTCTGCCCTCAATACGTCAACCGAAATCCCGCTTGCAGCGTAAAGTTAAGCGGGGTTTCTTTGCGTATGGTCTCTACCGCACTGCCATCGTCGAAGTAATACGAGACACCCGGTTCTATATACACCCCTATCCGCCTTGTCAGATTGTATTGTGCACCTATCGCTCCCAACAGTGAGAACTGCAGCGGCTTGACGTTCAGCTTCTCTGTGCCTACTTTGCCATACACGCTCTTCTCTACGGCGCCGCCGGCAGAGACATACACTCCCCACTGCTTCCGGCTGACGAAGTTCCAGTTGGCACGTAGCGGAATGCCGATGTAGTGCAGTTTCTGGTCTATCTTATCGGAGCTTTCAGACTCCAGTTCCGACGACAGCAGGGTATACGTCAATCCGGTTTCAACGGAGAATCCGTGTCCCAGCACTTTCCGGACGGAGATGCCGAAACTGATCGGCATCTTGTGATGAATGTTTTGTATCCGGTTGTCGGATGTGTAGTAAGGCAATCCGTTCTCGAACACCACCTCTTGATCACGGGGTATGTTTACCACATTATTTTCTCCCTGTGTCATATCCACTCGTCCTCCCTCCGGCGCCATCATGGGCGGATTCGGAACCAAGAAGGCCGTGCTGCCCCATGCGTTGTTGGAGGTTACGCCCCTGCCGACGTTTCCCACAGCGATCCCTACCGACCACTTTTCTGCCTGCGCCAGCACTCTCTTCTTGCGCTCGGGCACATTCAACTGCCCCGTAGGACGATGCTTGACGGTAGGTTGCGCCGCTACGTGCGAAGTCGGTTCTTTCTCTTTCTCTTGCAGCGAGGTGGATGTGGTTGGTTGGTAAGTTGTTATAGCTTGTGTCTCTGTCGCCCGAGTCGGTAGTTGTGCCCGATGGGTTTCTCGTGTTTTCCCCACAACCTGCTTCGGCAAAGCGATGACTTCGTCGGGCATGTCGGGTGGTGGCAGCACATCGGGCAGTGTAGCCAGTATCGGTTCGGGCTGTCGTCGCGCTTCTTCCATGCCCGGTGTGCGCAGTACCCACCAGCCCCCGAGGAACGCCGCTACAAACACCGCAGCTACGGCTGCCCATTCCCACCGACCGATCCACATTCGTTTCTTCGCCGCGGCGGTATTGCCTGCCGGCGCTTCGAGCAACGCCTGCTCCAACCTCTCCCAGCCGCCTTCGGGCAGTGGCTCGGTGTAGTTATCGAGGCGTTGTTTTATCTTATCTAACCATAAATCATTTTGTTCCTTTTTCATCATACCAAACTTCTTCATTTAACCATTATTCTTCAGCCATTCGCGCACCTTGTTTGCCAGTGTCGTTCGGGCACGCACCAATTGCGAAGCCGACGACTTCTCGTTGATCCCTAATAATTGTGCAATCTCCTTATGCGATTTCTCCTCCATCACATACAGATTGAACACCGTTCGGTATCCTACGGGCAGCTCTCGGATAAACTGCATCAGCACCCTTTCCGGAATGATGTCAATGTCTGTCTCTTCGGGGGCATAATATGCCTCGGGGGTATCTTCCAGTGTTGTTGCCTTGCTCAAGACCGAATTTTTGCGCAGATACTCTAAGGCGAGATTGCTCATCACCCGCATCATCCACGCGCGCAACGATCCCTCGCCTCGCCATGCAAACTTATCCAGCGAACCGAATATCTTCAAAAAGCCATCATGCATCAGGTCTTCTGCCGTATCCCGATCGCTTACATAGCGCAAGCATAGTCCCAGCATCTGTCCCGCATATCGCTCATATAGCTCTTTCCGAGCCGGATTGCTTGCCTGTTTACATTGTTCGGCCAGTTCTCGCTCTTCCATTCTTTTTGTGTAGACAACAGTGTTTACTTGTTCATAAACGATACAAAGGTAAGAATACTGCATCGAAGTTGCAAGAATTATGAGGGACTCTTAGTAAGACACAATAAGATTCGATGGATCTCTTAGGGTAGACGAAGTAGACGAAGTGGACGAAGTGTTTTCTAACTTTATATATTTTCGCGCGAGAACATATTATGTATAGTACATATATGCCTATACGTATATAAATTTAATAAATTTTAAAAAAACTTCTTCCACTTCGTCTACCCAATAGCTTTGCGTCACC
>JAISIN010000132.1 GCA_031262085.1 Prevotellaceae bacterium | reverse complement strand
CCGTCAGATAGACGAAAAGGGATACCTGCTCCCCTATACCCTCGACGGGCGCAAACTGATAAAGGTCGGCGTGAGTTTCGACAAGGAGAAACGAAACATCGGGCGGTATTTGATTGGGTAAACAAAACAGCCTTTCTACTACTAAAGATATACCCCTTCACCAGAGGGAAACCATATCAAATCTGTACAGACGGGCAAGCATTATCTCCCTTTGATGTGAGGCAAAACTCCCTTTGATCTGATGCAGATCTCCCTTTGAAGTGGAGCAAAACTCCCTTTCATCTGATGCAGATCTCCCTTTGAAGTGAGCCGGATTTCCCTTTGATATCTAACCTGTTTTATCATGACGTTATTGCAGGTTCGTCAATAGAGTTATTGCAGGTTCGTCAATAACGCTATTGCAGGTTCGTCGATAACGTTATTGCAGATTCACGAAAGCATCACGATCTCGATACCTGAAATCCTTTATCCGACAATGTCATCTCAACAAAACGGGCGCGCGAGTTGAAGGCATGCTGCATAAGCTCTTCGCGAATACGGACTGCTGCCTGCGGATCTTTGGCTACCATATAGAGGTATCCGCCGCCACCGGCGCCGGGCAATTTATACCCCAGTGTATAATCCGCGATACGCCGAATGATGCCTTCTACCGCCGGCGGGTTGGTTCCGCTGTCCAACGTTTTGTTCTGTTCCCAAGTCTTCCCGACCAGCGCACCGTAACGCTCGAAATCATTGCGCTGAATGGCTTCAGCCAGATCGAGTGCATGCGACTTCATGGCTTCGAGCACCGCCAAGTGCGACGATTCATTGAGAAACATCGAGCGTACAATCTCAGCCAGAATGCCTTTGGCAGTACGGGTGATGCCCGTATAATAGAGCAGATGACAGTCGCGATATTCGGGATTAACGAACAGATGCTCGGGCAACCAGCGGGTAAGAGGGTTCTGCACAAATCCGGGTTCGGTCTGAAGCAGTTTAACGCCTTGCAACACGCCGCCGTACTGGTCTTGCCAACCTCCGCCGGTTGTGAGCAACTGCTCCAAAGCAAGCGTGCGGTTGCACAGCTCGCATTTGTCCCACATCAATCCGCAGAAATCGCTCAACGAACCAAGCACCGTTGCGGCAAGTATCGAACTCGTACCCAATCCGGAACCGGCAGGAATAGCCGAGAGCAGCGTCAACTCTATGCCGGTGCCGAATGCACGTAGCCGATCTTCGAGTGTGGAATAAGCAACCTCGGCAAAAGCGGGAGCAAACCCTGCCAGCGACAGGGCTGCCTTAGGAATGGAGAACGGAGAGCCGATACGACTGTAATCTTGCAGCTCTTCGTAAGTACGCACCACCTCCATGGCGCCCATGTCGATGGAGCGCAATACGATATGATACTTTTTGGCAGGCTTGACATAGACTTGCAACGGCGGTTGACCGTTCAGCTCGATAGCGATATTCACCACATTACCCCCCGACAGAAGCGAATAGGGCGGCGTATCTGTCCAGCCGCCAGCCATGTCGATGCGCACGGGACTTCGTCCCCAAACAATCTGATCGTCGTACACATTCAGGTGTGGCGCACTTTTCCGTTCGTACAATCCTTCGAGCAACCCTTCGCGAAGCAAACCGAAAGCTTCCGCCTCATCGGCGGTAGCATCGGAACCGTTCAGCTTGTCTATTTGCGCGCGGAGCATCCGGTTATGGATGCGCTGCATCGGCGGAACATCCGTCGGCAGGACGTCGGGCTTAGGCAGCTTGAGACGACAGAAAGCCTGCGCCGCATCGGCCAAGTCGAGTTGATAGAATACGCTCTTGGCATAATTGTGCGCCAACAGCAACCAGTTGGTTTTGCGAAAAGCTTCGCGCTGCCTGTACAAACGATCAAGATTGGCTTGCGCTATCAGGCCGTCGGCAGAGAGCAGGGAGTGAGAGCGACGGACAGCTTCGTTGACTTCCAGTGCCGGAGTAGATAGCATGTCGCGAAGTACGATCTCCATGGCTGCCAACGAATCGACTACCGGAAAGCGTTTCTCTATCTGCGCCGCACCGGAAAAGGTATCATCAAAATGGTAGGGACGGATGCCCCACTGATGCTCTCCTATCGGCACAATGTCGATACAAACACCGTCGGGGACAGTCAGTGCCCAGTTGTTTACCGGCACACCGGTAATGATTTGCCGGGAACCCAACTGCCAGAAAGCGCCGATGCAACTATTTTCTATCCACAGATTTTCGTTGGCTGCCGAGAACGATCGGTGCACCTCGGCATTCTGCACAAAGATGGCAGGATTGGGTTTGATGCGCCGATGCATAATTTGGCGCTGGTCGTGCACCTTATTCTGAATAGCAAGGGTCGATGAAAGCAGCTCGCGACCGGTTCCGTAGTGGTAAAACTCTCCGCCCGGCAACGGCAATACGGCAACAGTCAGCGCATTCAGCGCTTCATCTGCTACACGCGGGTGAGCACCCAGCGACAAACCGAAATCGGAATACAGGTCGTAATATTGCCAATCGCCGGTTTGCGCGTCGCGCGAACGTTCTACCAGCAGCGCCAAGGCCTTATCGCTCAGTAGCCAGATGCCCATATCCATCAGGAAGAGATGCGATTTGGAGAGCTGTTCCAGCGATTCGGCAGACGGTTTCTGCAACATATAGTCCAACCTGTCGGGTGCTGAGCGTTCGGATACAAATACGCCGTGCCGGGTAGCAAGCGATGGGTCGACCCACAAGCCATAGCACACCACATCGGCATGGGGAATCTCCTGCAAGGGTTTCTCGGCGCGGATATAAACGTCGCCGCTGGCAATCAAGGTGTTCAACCCATCGGGAGCCTGCTGCATGATGCGTTCATAGAGCGGCACTTGCAACGACAACAAATTCTGCGACAGCCGCTGCCCGCGCGCCCAGCGGAACACGGGTATGGGTGTAAGTATTTTACCCGAAGGTGCATAAGCCGGCAACCTGCGACTTTGTCCGCCGGCATGTAATACGATCCGTTTGTTTGTCGGCTCGTCACAAGCTTGTAATAGCCAAGCTGTTCCGCCGCCTGACCCCAGCCGCATGCCTGCCGGGTCGGACGAGCAAAACCATTCGGTAGGGTCTACGTGTTCCAGTTTGTGGAAAGAAGCCACCGGATTGGGTGGCAAAGAGAGTAATTTCTTCATCGTCATTCAATAAGCAATGCGCAAAAGTACGGCTTATTATGGCAGGGACATCACTATTATCATAAAAAAAACTCCTCCCGACATCGCTGCCGAAAGGAGTTTTTCGTCTTACAATTCTTACCCTATCTAATATTATCTTGATTGCTTATCTGTAATAGTACAGATGCTCACGCGGTTCCAGTCGGGTTCGGAGAACATATTACCAACCCCTTGTCCTTCGGCAGCAATACGTCGGGCATCAATGCGATACTTTTTAACCAAGATAGACTTGACTGCTTCGGCACGTTCGCGGGCGATGCGTTCGTTGACGGTGATGCTACCTTCGGGCGATGCATATCCGCGAATCTGTACGATAGCCTGCGGATGGCGATTCAAATAGGTTGCCACCCGTTCTACGTTCGGGAGTTGTGACGCATCGACAGCGGTTCTACCCTGTTTGAAGGTAACAGTGATTTCAGGGATACGCATCGTTTCCGTCTCTACCACCGTCTCTACTACGGGTTGGCGATTGTTGGCTTCGTCTAACTGCTGTTTCAGGGAGCTGATGGTTTGCAGGTCGTGATTGATTTGCGCATCTTTGTTGCTCAACTCTTCGCGCAACCGGTTGATGTTATTGTTCAAGTTATCCACTTCGCCCTGATCGTAAGCTCTGATAGCAGCCAAATGGTGCTCGCCGTTGCTTCCGCGGAAATGATAAGTCAAACCGGCAGTCAATTCGAAGTTGGCATTGTTGGCATTGTAGTGGCTCTTGGTTCTGTTGAAATCGCCGTTCAGGTCGTAAACAATGGCCGGTTTCAGAGCCAGCGTCCATGCTTTCGCTTCGCCCAAGTTAAAGTTCAGGTTCAATCCTACACGCGAAGACAACGAGTTGGAATCGCCATCACCCACCTGATAATAGTGCATCCATCCTACTCCGCCTACGGCTTCAAGCTCAAAAAGACGGGGTGTTCCCGAATAAGCCGAAAACAAGTTCATCAGATTAAATTTGCCCAACAGGCTGACGTCGGACAGGTCGAAAGCAGTTTTACTGGAGGTGGTGTTAACATAACCCATACCTTGAATACCGAGTCCGAATATAGGTGTCAGTTGTTTGGAAATCTCAAGTCCGAAAGCCGGACGGGCATTCTTGAAAAATGCACTGTGAGTAAGGGGGGTAGTAGCACCTGCATTCACGCCAATAGACCAGTTGTCAGTCAATTTAGTGCCTTCAATGACAGTTTGTGCGTTGGCATACAATGCTCCCACAACGAGAGCGAAAGAAATCACAATTTTCTTCATAATGGTTTAAATGATTAATTAATAAATAAAAATTCATTGCCTAATAAACGTCAAGTCCATAGTTTTGTTCACAAAAGGACTATTATATGTGTATCTGCAACGACGGCGATACGTAGAGATAAAGAAATCAGGCACGGACCCTACACAGTCCGTGCCTGAAAAACGATGCGGTATCCTTATATACCCAGCGATGCACGCACAGCCTTGATTTTCTCTTCGGCAGCAGCGTTGACAGCGTAATAGTCGGCACGGGTTGCCATTTCGCCTTTAATCTCCAAGTAGAACTTTATTTTCGGTTCGGTACCCGACGGGCGAGCCGATACCTTCGTACCATCGACGGTATAATACTGCAACACGTTAGACGGTTCGGGCATCTCGATCGCCGTGGTGCCGTCGGGCGTCGTTTGTTGCAATGCCTGATAGTCTTTTATCGCAACTACGGGCGAGCCGGCAATCTCTTTGGGTGGATTGTTTCGGAAATCGGTCATCATCTGCCGTATCTCTTCAGCGCCACTCTTGCCCGGTTTCACTACGTTGATGGTATATTCGCGGGAGAATCCGTACTCCACGTAGATGTCGAGCAACAGTTCGAACAGTGTCTTACCATTATCTTTAGCCCACGCAGCGATCTCGGAAATGAGGCAGCAGGCAGATACGGCATCTTTGTCGCGCACGAAGTCTTCTGCCAGAAAGCCATAACTCTCTTCGCCGCCACCGATGTAGTGCATCTTGCCCTCGCGCAGTCTGATCTCGCGGGCTATCCACTTGAATCCGGTGTAGCAATCCAGCATCATGATGTGATTCTTATCGGCAATCTTCTTTATGAGTTCGGTAGTCACGATGGTTTTCACACAAAACTCGTTACCTGTAAGCTTGCCCAACTGCTTGTATTGCGTCAAGATATAATAGAGATACATCATACAGGTCTGGTTGCCGTTAATCAGTACCCATTCGCCCTTGTCGTCTTTGCAGGCAATGCCCACGCGGTCGGCGTCGGGGTCTGATGCCATCACAAGGTCGGCGTCGATCTCTTTGGCAAGCGCTACTGCCATGGATAGCGCCTCTGCATTCTCCGGATTGGGCGATACTACGGTAGAGAAGTTTCCGTCTTTCACCATCTGCTCGGGCACAGTATGTACGTTTTCAAAGCCCCACATCTTCAGGGCACGGGGAATGAGCATCATGCCGGTTCCATGAATCGGGGTATAAACGATCTTCATCTCTTTGTGACGGGCAATGGCTTCGGGATCGATGCTTACCGTCTTTACCCGATCCAAATAGGCGCTGTCGACCTCGTCACCGATAATTTGGATGAGCGCTTTATTGCCGGCAAACTTAATCTCGGCAGCCGATGCAATGTGATTGACCTCGTCGATGATGCCTGTATCGTGCGGCGCCAATACCTGCGCACCATCGTCCCAATAGGCTTTATAGCCATTGTACTCTTTGGGATTGTGGCTGGCGGTAATAATAATGCCGCTCTGGCACCCCAAATGCCGAATGGCAAACGACATTTCGGGCGTAGGGCGCATGTCGTCGAACAAATACACCTTAATGCCGTTGGCAGAGAAAATATCTGCCGATATCTCGGCAAACTTGCGACTGTTGTTGCGACAATCGTGACCTACGACGACGGAGATTTGCTCTCTGTCCTTAAAACATTTGTTCAGATAGTTAGAAAGTCCCTGCGTGGCTGCACCTACGGTGTAGATGTTCATGCGGTTGCTTCCCGCCCCCATGATGCCGCGCAGACCGCCCGTTCCGAACTCCAGATCTTTATAAAAAGATTCTATCAACTCGGTTTTGTCGGGGTTGTCCAACATCCTTTTTACTTCTGTCTGAGTTTCGGCGTCGTACGCCGGGGTAAGCCACTTGGTGGCTTTCTCAGTGACCTGTGCAATGAGTTCTTGATTATCCATGTTGCTTTTTGTTGAAGAAATTTCTTTTGTTCTCGTCAGTTTCATTTTTTAACTATTCGGGCATTTTGTAGCGGTCGCCGGTCTGCTTGACATACTCTTCGAGGAACTCCTTGGGGTATCCCGGACGTATCGGCGGCAACGAGCGACCGGTCACGGCATTGCGTTCAAACTTACCATCTTTCACACGACGCACGACCCCGTCATTGTACTTCACAATGAGGAACTCGCCCAATTTCTTCCATGTATCCAGCGTTGTTTGGGCAGTCATAGCGGTGTAGTTTGTCAGAAAAGCTTTTGCTTGGGCAGGGTTTTTCTCGTATAGCTTGGCAGCAACGGCTTCAATACCCTCTTGTGCTTGGTGGAACGTAGTCTCAAGCTCGGACTGGGTAGCGCGAATGTCGTCGATCATCAGGCTGTAACGTTGGTAAGCCATGTTGGCAACCCAATTGAAGATCCAAAACGATGACTTCCACGAGAACTGTGCATAGTCGGCTCCGTCGACATGCGTATAACATTCGGGAGCCTCGGTTGCGCAGCAATACACCGGCGTAAAGACTGTCAGGTTGGCATCATCGGAACCAAACCAAAAGAGACCTCCGATAGCATCGGGCAGACCGGCACGCATCTGCGAAACAAACACCCACGCCGTTTGATAGGTCGAGATGGGACGCTCGTTGAAGTATTTCTCGCCGTTCACCTCGAACGAGAGAGGCGACAAGCGATAGGGCGCATGATATTCGCCGGCGCCAAAGTCCCGGCTGATATCGAGCGGCGTACCTTCATAATGGTCGCGCATGGCACGCTGAATATCTTGTGCAGAGAGTTTGCGGGTAGGTTTGAGATAGAGCGGCATCGGTTCTGTGGTCTGACCTTCGATGTAGGGCAGAAACTCATTGCCACGGTCAGTAAACATATTGAAGTAGCTCCACACCCGTGCTTCGCAATAACGCAAGCCGCCAAAATCCAGCGGATTGTAGGCGTCGGCAAAGCTGAAATCTTTGTTCACTCCGTTGAAGTAACCTTTCTCGCGGGCAAACGAAATGACATCCGATGAGTAGAGGCAGTTCTGCTTGTCGTTCATATCGAATTGGTGAATACGACTTTGGTTGGCATGTGCCGAGATGCAATCGTCGGGAATACGAACAGCCACCCATACGGCGCCGCGCACACCGGGTCCCTTTCCTATCATCTCCATAATCCAAGCCTCGTTGGGGTCGGCAATGGTAAACGATTCGCCACTGCTGTAATAGCCATACGTCTGCACGAGATCGGTCATGACCTTGATGGCTTCGCGGGCGGTGCGCGAACGTTGCAATCCGAGATAAATCAAACTTCCATAGTCGATGACAGCCGTCGTATCGACCAATTCGGGACGTCCGCCGAAGGTGGTTTCTGCAATGGTGACTTGATACTCATTGATATTCCCAATGACATTGAACGTGCGTGCTGCTTCCGGAATTTGCCCGAGGTAGTTGCCGGTATCCCATTCGTAAATATCGCGCATAGTGCCTTTGGCATATACAGCTGCGGGGAAATGGCACAGGTCGCCAAAGTGTCCGTAAGAATCGGCAGAGTAGGATACGATGACAGATCCGTCAGCCGAAGCATTTTTGCCTACAATTAGGTTCGTACAAGCCGGTATCGGCTGTATCGCCGTCGCCGCAACAAGCAGAAGGGCGAACATGAATCTTTTGTTTTTCATTATGTTAATATGTTATTTATTAAAAGTGTTCTTTACTACGGTTACGTTGCCACATTCGTCGGTCACAGTCAGTTCGACCACGTGCTTGCCTTGTTTGATTCGTTTGGGGTCAATGCTATATACGATGTTACCGCTTACCGAGTTGGGAATGCCGAAAGCGGTATATGCTCCGTCTATTGTGCCCCGATACGAGCGTATGCCCGTTTCCGAATCTTTTACTCTATACGTAATGCGTCCCTGCCGCCCCCATCGCTGTACGCCAATCGGGGTAACTACGGGCGGAACGGTATCTATGGCTACGGTATAGGTACCCAGTTCGCGCACGGCAACTTGCATGTATCCGTTGCGATAGCTCCCACCCACCCTGTATTTCTTTCCATTGGCATGGACACCTGCCACATAATACTTGGTGGTGTCGGCTATCGGGCGGCGGCGCAATCCAATGCTCAAGTCGGCATATCCTTGCAGCGGGATACGGGTATCGTTCAGCTGATAAGTGAAGGAGAGGTCGTTGCTGTCGCCTCTCACGGCATAGTTCAGATAAGCATCGTCATACAGATTACCGCGCGGCACAGCCAGCGTCAATCCGGGTTCTTGCAACAGATTGGTTTTATTCCAGCGGAAGATATATTTCTCGCGTTGTGTTACGGGAGGTATTTCCATACGTCGCCCCTGAATGGTATAGCGCACCTTCGACGTGTTGCCCAAGGCATCACACAGCGTGTACACCAAGTGATAGGGACGCTCTTCATCAATGGTTATCAGTCCGCGGTTGCCATTCGAGGCATGCAACATGCGCAAGGTATTACCGGGTTCGATGAACGACTTCATATATTGTCCGCTTGTCCATGAATTGATCATGCGCGATTCGCGCTGTGCAAATCTGTCGACCACACTGCGAAACACTTCTGTTCCGTCTACCGCAAGAATCACCGTGTGCACTCCGTAACGATTGTGTACACCATCCATATAGTCGTAAGCACGAATGCCAACCCCTATCTCCCCCCAGGCAGACATGCCTTCGACGACTCCCTTGCCATATTGAGGAAAGAGACGAATGCCCACGGCGCGCGGGGCAGTATAGTCTTTGACATACTCGCTAAAGAACGGGAGCGGGTCAATCTGATCTCCGGTATTCGTTTCTATCAGGTCGAGGTGCAGATGCGGACCATACGAATAGCCGGTGTTCCCGCTTCGGGCTATCAGCTGACCGGACTTTACCGGATACTCTTCCGGCGAAGGAACAATCTCCACTTCCCACGATTCTTGTGCATATTGCAAGGAATCGACCCGCGCGGCAATGGCGCCGACAAAAGCGCTCAGATGGCGGTTGATGGTGGCATACCCACTGTCGTAAGCTACATCAAGTACATAACCCGATCCGTGTGTGACGCGAATGCGCGAGATATAGCCATTGGCGAGTGCATGTACCGGTTTGCCGATAGCGCCCCCTGTTTTGAAGTCCAGCCCACCATGGAAATGATTACTGCGTATCTCTCCAAAATTACCCGAGAAGAATATCGGTTCATCTATAGGTGGGACAAATAAGCGCGACTGTGCCGAAACGACCTGCACAACGCCGACACCTATCAATGACAATAACAAAACATATTTATGAAACAACGACCACATTCTTCAACAATTAAATAAAGTAAAGCATATTTTATCTATTTCCGGTTCGGCGATGGCTAATCCCTCAAAGAGTTCTTTCTGCCCTTGAAAATAGGCTTTCAGGATACAAAGCTCTGCATTTTATTTCTTATAGCCAACTGTTTGACGGGAAAACATGTATTTGTAAGGGCAATTACCACTCGCATCGCATCGGAATAGGCTCTTTTCATGCCTTCTTTACACCCGTCTAACGGTGGTTTAGACGTGTGTCCAACCATCGTTGGACGCCAAGTCGATATTCATAATTGAAATTATGCAGGCGTTACTTTTGTATAACCCGCAAATTTATTCTACTTTTGCTCCCACAAACATTAATACAGTAAGAAAGCCAACTTTGTGGTGTTGGAAGGATTCCTCACCGTTCTGCTTGGCGAACAGATTCGCATCGTGGAGATTCTCGAAAGCGAAAGCAACCAAGATTCAGCCGACGACAAGTTCAAC
>JAISIN010000124.1 GCA_031262085.1 Prevotellaceae bacterium | reverse complement strand
CTGAGGTAGGCGAAATCCATGTGACTTTACCGGAGTAGGCTTGT
The DNA here is from genome assembly GCA_031262085.1 of Prevotellaceae bacterium. Lineage (GTDB taxonomy): Bacteria > Bacteroidota > Bacteroidia > Bacteroidales > Bacteroidaceae > Bacteroides. The sequence goes on along the minus strand of JAISIN010000124.1, from coordinate 37,004 downwards.
TGCTTGTCGGCTCCATAGTCTGAGTAGACAGTTACGGATTGTCCGAGGGTTACGTCGGCAAGTTGCTCGGAGGTGATGTAGGCGCGGAGATAGATATTGTTGATGTCTGCCATCTTGAAGAGAGGGGTGCCGGGAGCCGTCCATTCGCCTGCTTGGGCATATTTGGCGAGTACGGTGCCGGTAATGGGGGGGATGATGCGGCATTTGCGGAGTTGGTCGGAGACCTGCGCTACTTGCACGTCGACGGCTTGCGTCTGCGCCGTCAGGCTGCGGTCGCTGTTGTGGAGGGATGATTGTTGCGCGGCAAGCTGAGCGAGCAATACCCGATAGCGGTCTTCGGCTTCATTCAGCTGCTTGCGGTTGGCGGCGCCGGCGGCAAGTAGGTTCTCCGTGCGGTGCAGCTCGCGTTTGGCAGCATCGAGTTGGGTGCGGGTGGCAGCAATCTGCGAGGCAATGTCCGGTCGCTGCTCGCTTACGGAGCGTACACCTGCTTCGAGTTGTTGCTTCTTCAGTGCCAGTTGCACGGTATCTACCAACCCGACTTGTTGTCCGGCGGTGAGGGTCAATCCCTCTTCTACATCGAATTGCAGCAATCTGCCCGTGGCTTCGGCAGAGACCAATACTTCGGTCGCCTCGAAGGTACCCGTGGCATCGTACTCGCCATTGTTGCCACTGCAAGCTGCAAGGAGCAACGGGAGAAGGAGGAAACGATTTCTAATCTTCATATTGCTATCTGTTTATGGTGTTGTGAACTGTTTAACGAAGTGATTATCTGTTTATTGGGTTGTCGCTTTCATGTCCCAACGTGTATTTCAAATCATAGAGTTGCTTGAGCAGTTGCACGCGATGCAAGGCTTTCGCATTGCGGGCAAGGTTCTCGGCAGTAATTTCGCGCAGCATATCGGTGACGGTCAGGACGCCGTTGGCAACCTTGGCTTCGGCGGCGCGCCGAACATTGCTGCGCAAGCGAATCATCTCATCGTCGTCCTGCATCTGTCGGCGCAGGGTGAGGAGGGCAGCTTGTTGGCGGGTGGTTTGCAAGCGGGTGTTGAAGAGAAAGAGGTCGCGCTGCGTATCTATCTCTCGGCGGTCGGTAGCCAGCAGCCGAAGGTCGTTGCCGCGGGTGTAGAGCGCGCCGAAGTTCCACGACAGGCGCATCCCTGCTACATAATAGGCAGAGGCGTCGTTTTTGAGCATGTTCAGTCCCGGATTGCCGTAAGCGCCCTGTACAAACGCCCCCACTCGCGGGCGCAAACTGACGTTCAGGAGGGAGGAGCGGGCATCGAGTTGTCTGATTTGCGCATCCATCCGGCGCAGCTCGGGGCGATTGTTGACGGATAGTTCGGGGGTAGGGTCGTCGACAGGCATCTCCAGCGTCGTACTGTCCGACAGTTGCATGCCGGTGAAGAGCGCCAACATCTGCACGTAGGCTGTACGCGAACCGGCAAGCCCGGTCTGTTTCTGTTCGAGGGCAAGAATCTCCACGCTCACCGCATCCAAGTCGGCTTGCGACGCTATACCATTATATATATAGGTAGAGACCTGCCGGTGTGTCCGGCGAAGGTCGGCAATGTGCAGGCTGTTCTGCGCCAACTGCGCATCGAGCAGCAAGATACCGAAGTAGAGCTGGTTGACCTGCTCGCGAACGGCATACATCTCAACCTCCTGTCTGCCCCGACTGACATCCGCTTCGGCACGCGCCAACTTTCGCCGACTGCGAATCGCGCCGCCATCGTAAATGGCCTGGTCTATCTCTATGCCGACGGAGTATTGACCTTTGTTCAAGGCAGGCACCTCGAACGCCATGCCCAGCTTCTCGCCCAGTGCTCCGAAGTCGACAGGCAACTCGGTCACATCGCTCTGATAGCTCGCCCTGCCCGACAAGGTGAGTTGCGGCAGATAACCTTTGGAAGCATTGCTCAGGTTGTAATGCTGCGTTAAGGCGATCAAATCGTATTTCCGAACCAGCGGATAGTTGCGCTGCGCCAACTCCTGACACTGTTGCAGGGTGAGTTGTGCACAGGCAGACGAAACAAGCAGGCAGCAAAAGAAAAGTATAAGTGTCCGTTTCATACAAAAGACAGTTGTTAGTAAAGATTTATACGGCACAAAAGTAGAGAATAATACGTGCGCGGGGGCTTAAGCCGTGTTAAAACCACAGCGATGAATGGACTTTTCCGTTGCAAATTCATTAAAAAATAGCGGACATTGGACATTATCCAACTTTCCCTGCCACGCCCATGCTCTCGTAGAACGCCAGATTGGGTTTGTATCGGTATCCAATCCCACGCAGAGAAACGAACGCTTGCGCAGGAGGTTTTGGGTGAGTTGTTGTGGGGTCATAATGATGGTGGTCTTTACTGATTTTCAATCTGATTGATGCGCTGCCTGTACTTTTCTGCTTTGGCTTGCTCGTTGGTGTGTTCGTAGCAATAAGCGATATTTCCCAATACGACGGTGTCGTTGGGCGCATACTGCTCGGCTTTGAGCAGAACGCTCAAGGCTTCGTTGTATTGTTTGGCAATCATATAGGTGACGGCTAAGTTGGACAGGCTTTCGACATGCTTGGGGTAGTATTTCAACATCTCTTGCGCAATCCGTTGCACGTAGGGCAGCAGCGCGTCGTCGTTCGTGTTGAACAGTTGCACTTGATAGTCTTGCAAGGCAGACAAGAACCCCGCTTCGCCCTCCTCAAAAGGTTGATTCTCTTCCCACGTCCATTTGTTCTTGTTACGGGCAGAGTACTGAATGGCTTTTACAATGTTGTCGGCAAACGCCTCCCACTGCTTGTTGACGCCTAAAAGATAGACCATCCCGAAGCGCATATCCAATCTGTCGGGATAGAGGGCAATACCCTCATTGAGCTTATCTATCCCCTTTTGCAACATCTCTGTTTGATAGGTAATCGTACTGCCCATATAACCGGCAACGTTGCCGTCGTTGTCTGTTAAAACGAGCGATTCGCCGTCCGGTTGTTCGGTGGTGAGACCGACTACCTCCTGTCGCGACAGACCCATGTAGTAGTTTGAATAGCAGGTGAATAACTCTGCATCCTTCGGGCTCTTTTGTCCCCACGCTTGCAATACTTTCCGTTGCTGAAGTGTGTCTCCTTTCTGATAGTATTTCAGAAAGTCGGCCTTATAATCCTGTGCATTCGCCATTGATGTCATGATAATCAATATGGCGATAGTGAAAAGTCTTCTCATTCTATTTGATTGTTAATGAAACGTGTCTTGTTTACAGTTCGCTCTCCTTCAGCCGTTCCGCATTCTCTGCCATTGATGATGTCATTATACTCCGCGATATTATCAAGATATGCTTATTCAGTTAGTTGAACTTGTCCGGAGACGAAATTCGGGCGCTAAAGTACGAAAAAGAAAACAATCACGGTAACAAGATTCAGAAAAGATATCCAAATGTCGCTATGGGTTTCCTACGACATTTCAAACGGCATGAGTGGGAAAAACGGCGCACTGCCGCCATATAATCTGGCTGTATTGACAAAATTCTATCGATTATATTGCGCTATTAGCAAAATTATATGGTGTATTTAGCCTAACTTGATTGAAAAGCCATGAAAAACCAAATTATTCTTTCTAATGTTTTGGTAGTTTAAAAATAAGCACTACTTTTGCATCGCTTTTGAAAAGGAAGTGTACGGGCGTTTAGCTCAGCTGGTTCAGAGCATCTGCCTTACAAGCAGAGGGTCGGGGGTTCGAATCCCTCAACGCCCACACAATCGACAAGCACTTTCCTATCAGAACACGGGCGTTTAGCTCAGCTGGTTCAGAGCATCTGCCTTACAAGCAGAGGGTCGGGGGTTCGAATCCCTCAACGCCCACATTGAAATGCCATATTGTATTAATGACAAAAGAGAGCAGCCACTTCAACGGTTGCTCTTTTTTATTTAATACGGGGTATCAAGTTTGTTCGACCAAGATTGGGTAAAATCATTTCTTTCACTAATAGATATATAAGAAGCCAATGAACAGACTCATTTCTCTTCTCAGCCTCGCGCTGATAACCTCTTCTCTCTATGCCCAGCGCACCGAACGCCTCCTCGAAACCGGATGGTGGTTCACCAAAGGCGATGTAGCCGACGCTGCACGCACCGATTTAGACGACCACGAATGGCAAACCGTTCGCGTGCCTCACGATTGGGCTATCTATGGACCGTTCGACCGGAGCAATGACTTGCAAGAGGTGGCTGTCACGCAAAACTTCGAGCAAAATGTTTCCGTGAAGACCGGTCGCACAGGGGGATTGCCCTACGTAGGGGTGGGGTGGTATCGTACCACGTTCGATGCTCCGACCGACGGGCGCCTTACCACACTTGTGTTCGACGGCGCCATGAGCGAAGCGCATGTCTACGTCAACGGACGGGAGGCGTGCTTTTGGCCTTATGGCTACAACTCTTTTCATTGCGATGTGACGAAGCTGCTGAATGCCGACGGTACGCCCAACACGCTGGCTGTGCGCTTGGAGAACCGCACACAATCGTCGCGTTGGTATCCGGGCGCCGGTCTCTATCGCAACGTGCGCCTGATTACGACCGAAGCAGTGCACGTGCCGGTATGGGGAACACAACTCACTACCCCGCATGTTTCCGATACGTTGGCATCGGTGCGACTGCTTACCACGGTTGAGGGGGCAGGGGAGCGCGAGGTACGCATCCTTACCGACATCATTGCTCCCGACGGGCAGGTGGTTGCTACGAAAGACAATACACGCCGCATCAACCACAATCGGCCGTTCGAACAAAATTTCCTGGTCGACATGCCCCGACTGTGGTCGCCCGAGACACCATATATATATATAGCACATTCGCGCCTCTTCGTCGACGGCAAGCAGACCGACCAGTACACCACCCGCTTCGGCATTCGCAGCATTGAGATCATTGCCGACCGCGGCTTCTACCTGAACGGCAAACACCGCAAGTTTCAAGGCGTTTGCAACCACCACGACCTCGGTCCGCTGGGAGCTGCCGTTAACACGGCTGCGTTGCGTCGTCAACTTACCCTGCTCAAAGAGATGGGCTGCGATGCCATACGTACTTCGCACAACATGCCTGCACCCGAATTGGTGCAGTTGTGCGACGAGATGGGTTTCATGATGATGATTGAACCATTCGACGAATGGGACATTGCCAAATGTGAAAACGGCTATCACCGTTACTTCGATGAGTGGGCAGAGCGCGACATGGTGAACATGCTGCATCAGTATCGCAACCACCCCTGTGTGGTGATGTGGAGCATCGGTAACGAGGTACCTACGCAGTGCAGCCCCGAAGGATACAAGGTTGCCTCTTTCCTGCAAGAGCTTTGTCATCGTGAAGACCCTACGCGACCGGTTACCTGCGGCATGGATCAGGTGAGCTGTGTGTTGGCAAACGGCTTTGCCGCCCTGATCGATGTGCCCGGTCTGAACTATCGTGACCATCGCTATGAGGAGACCTATAACACGTTGCCGCAGAACATCGTACTCGGATCGGAAACGGCATCGACCGTCAGCTCGCGTGGAGTCTACAAGTTTCCGGTTGAGAAACGCGCCGGCGCCCTATACGACGACCATCAGTCGAGTAGTTACGACACCGAATACTGCCCTTGGTCGAACCTGCCCGAAGAAGATTTCGCCCTCGCCGACGATAATGCGTGGACGATCGGGCAGTTTGTATGGACGGGCTTCGACTATCTGGGCGAGCCTTCGCCTTACGACACCGATGCTTGGCCTAACCACAGTTCGATGTTTGGTATTATCGACTTGGCTTCGCTCCCCAAAGACCGCTACTATCTCTATCGCAGCTTGTGGAACCGTAGCAGTCACACCCTGCATGTGTTGCCCCATTGGACCTGGCACGGACGCGAGGGCGAGAACACCCCCGTCTTTGTCTACACCGACTATCCCGAAGCCGAACTCTTTGTGAATGGCAAGAGCTACGGCAAGCGATATCGCCTCACCCGCGCCGAAAGCGAGGCGCTGAAAGCCCAAGGCGATCCGCTTGCCCTGCAACGGCGCTACCGTCTGATGTGGATGGAGGTACCTTACGAACCGGGTGAACTGCGTGTCGTTGCCTACAATGCTTCGGGTGAACCGACCGAAGAGCGCGTTGTCCGCACCGCCGGCAAACCCCATCACATCGAGTTGGCACCCGACCGCACCTCTCTCACTGCCGACGGCAATGATCTGGCTTACGTCACCGTTCGCATCGTCGACAAGGATGGCAATCTGTGTCCTGCCGACGGTAGGTTGGTCAACTTCTCGGTGAAGGGCGCCGGTAGCTATCGCGCTGCCGCCAATGGTGATGCCACTTGCCTCGACTTGTTCCACCTGCCGAAGATGCACGCCTTCAACGGGCAGCTTACCGTCATTGTGCAGAGCGGCGACCGTTCGGGCGAGATTGTGTTGGAGGCAACAGCAAAGGGTGTAGCAGACGGAAAGGTGAAGCTCATTTCGACCCCATAGAGGTTATCCCCATAGACGCTATACCATATCGTCGCCGGTCTTGGCAAATACTACCCTGACCGTTTTGTGGAACGGAATGAATCGCGACACAATGGCTATCACCAACGAGAATATCAGCAGATAGCCCAATATCTCTTTGAGCGCCAGTAGCGTGCTCTGTTGCTGCAGAATGGTATTGAGTGTGCCGGTTGCTATCTGTACCGCCTCGGTATAACTGTGTCCCTGCGCAAGAGCACTGCCGAATGCCTGACTGTAGCGGGTAGCTGCCGTCGGGTCGATGCTTGCCATCTGTTCGGATAAAGCATACATGTTGTGCTGTTGCAGCCGGTAGAGCGTGTTGCTATAAAAAGCCGATGCAGCTATCGGTGCCAATGCCGAGCGGAAAGCAATCATAAAGAAGGCGTTGGCAGTAAGAAATTTGGGATTCAGATCTTCGGTGGCAAACAGTGCAAATGCGATCAAGAGCGTCATCATGCCTGCGCCGCGCAGAAAGACGGGCAGGTAGAGCATCTCGTAGGTGCTGTCGGGCGAGATACCGAAATAGAGGATGCCGAAAAACAAGACGAAGCAAAACAGACTGCCCGATACCAAAAAACGGAAGCGCCAACGCTGCCAGCGGAACCACCAAAAGCAGACGATGGCGCTGACAATGTAGCCCGGAATCACATAGATATACAGTGAGTAGGTGTGCATGTTGTCTACCCGCAGACAGGTGTTCAGATAGCTCGATATCAGTGTGGTGGAGGTGCTGAAGAACATCGCTATCATCATAAACAGATAGCCGATCAGTGTCTTGGGTTGAAAGAGCGGAGCCAAGCTGACGTAGGGCTTTCGCGAATAGTGTTGTGTCCAGATGAACAGGGCTATCAGTATGGGTGACAGTACGATGTAGAGACGTATCTTGTCCGACGAGGTCCAGTCGAGTACCTTGCCGTAGTTGATGACATACATCAGCATCAGCAATCCGGCGGCAATGACGCACATCTCGCGGATATGCAGGTCGGTTGTTGCCACAGACTGAATGGGGCGATTGGAACGAAAGCAGACAATGACCAGCAACAGAGATATCAGCAAAAGCACCATCATGAAGTAATACATGTATTTCCAGTTGTACTGGTAAGCCAATAGGGCTGTGGCATACATGGAGAACTGTCCGCCGGCATATACGATCGGGTAGAAGTAGGCATAAAACTCACTGCGGACATTCGACGGGCTGAAAATGAGCTTGGAGCAGCGGATAAACCACAGCATGATAAACTCTTTCAAGAATCCGATGATGAAGCTGCACACAATGAGTATGTCGACATCGGTGGTGCTTGCGCAACACCAGCTCAACAGAAACTGAAGCGCCAAGTCGACGATCAGCACTACCTTGACAGGTATGGCAGCCAGCACTTTAGCTACAATAGGGTAAGCCACTGCCATGCCTGCGGCGGCGGCATAATATCCCATGGTGATGTCTTCGGTGTTGGTACCGAGCGTGCTCGACATTTCGGGCATGCTGCCCGTGTACGACCCGTTGAGCATGGTTACCGGCAAGATGATGATGAAGATCGCAATCAACCCCAGCCGGTCGGGAACCCACCGGCGCATGGGTACGTTCAGTTGCTTCATCGTTATCATGGGCGTAATGCTTCGGTTTCAACCATCATGCCGGCGCGCAGCTGTACCATCTCTTCGGGCGACACATCGTTCAGTTCTATCCGCACGGGGATACGTTGCTGTACTTTGACAAAGTTGCCTGCCGAATTGTCGGTAGGTACCAGTGAATATTTGGAGCCGGTGGCTTCCGATATGGCGGTTACTACGCCGTTGAAGACTTTTCCCGGCATGGCGTCGACGATGATTCGCACCGACTGCCCGATGTAGATGTGGGTAATCTGCGTCTCTTTGTAGTTGGCCGTGATCCATTTGTTGGTGCCCCGTACCAGATAAGATATAGCCTGCCCTGCCTGCACATATTGTCCGGGTTCGAGTGTGCGGCGTCCCATGTATCCGTCGTAGGGGGCGATGAGAATGGTGTACGACAGATTGAGCTTCGCCAAGTCGAGTGCTGCTTCCTGTCGCAAGATGGCAGCTTCGGTATTGGCAGTTCGCTTGGTGGTTTCGACGTATTGCGACAGCGCTGTTTGCTTTTGTGCGGTCAACGCTTGATAGCGTGCACGTGCGGCATCATACACCGCTTTGGCTTGTTCGTATTGTTGGCGGGGCACCGATTCTTCTTTCAACAGACGCTCGAAGCGGTGGTAATCTTGCTCCGACTGCCACAGGTGGGCTTGAGCTTCAGCAATGTTGGCGTCTTGTACGGCAACGTTGGTGTGCGATGCCTCAATGCCCGAGTGTAACACGGCGTTCGAGCCGTGTGCGTCGAGCAGGGCGGCTTCGGCTTCTTTGACTTTGATTTGATATTCACGATTATCGAGAATGAGCAATGTGTCGCCTCGATGTACCATTTGATGTTCGGTAAACCGCACCTCTTTGATATAGCCTGCCACCCGAATGTTGAGTGGCGCCACGTACTGGTCGACGAAAGCATCGTTGGTCACTTCGTAGCGTATGTGCCGCCAGAAGTAGGTACCTGCCCACCACACACCCGAGAGCGCGATGCAGACACATACGGTATTGAGAGTGATATTCCTGATTCTTAATAGTTTGAGTTTATGCTGTTTCTTTTTTAATGAACTTTCCATTGGATGATAGGATTAGAAATTATAATGCTCCGCATACTTTCATGAGTTGATAGTAGGTGTAGACCACCCGCGTCTGTGCCGTTATCAGTTGCAGCTCTATATTTAGTCTGACGGTATTGGCATCCAGCAGGTCGGTGAGAATGGTGAGCTGATTCAGATAGCGGTTTTGCATGATGCGATAGTTCTCGGCAGCCTGTCTTTCCGAGAGCTTCAGAGCTTCTACGCGCTGCAATGCTTCGCTGTGGCGCAGGTAGGCGGTTCGCACCTCGATGCGGAGGTGTTGTTGCTGTTGCTCTTCGGCATTTTGATACAGTTGCACGGTGAGCTTTTTCTCTTTGATGCGGTGGTTACTCTTGAAGAGCGACGAGGGGGTATAGCTGAGCGATAATCCGGCATTCCAGTTGTTGTTGTACCTGTCGGCAAGTGTGCGCGACACGGGGCGCGCCAGCGTATTGGAGGCATAGAACGACAGTGAGGGTAGTGACGCTGCTTGGGTCAGACGGATATCGTTGCGTGCCAACTCTGTTTGCGTGTATCGTATCATCATCTCCGGATCGTTATTGTAGGCTTGTGCAACATATTCTTCGTTGGTTTGCAGGGCGACGGCTTGGTGAAGCAGGGCTGTGTCGGGTATGAGCAACAGTCGCTCGTCTTGTCCGAGCCAGATATCGAGTTGTTGCGATACCAGCGTGATGCTGTTGGCTGTCTCCTGTAGCGAGAGGCGGTCGTTGGTAAGTTGCATTTCGCTGCGCAGCACGTCGTTGTTGGTTATCACGCCCTCTTCTTTCAGGCGGCGGATGTCGTGCAGTCGACGTATTGATTCTTCGATGTTTCGTTCCAAAATCTCGTATTGTTTGTAGAGGGTAAAGAGGTTGAGGTATTGGTTCAACAGGCGGAGTTTTACTTCGGCACGGTCGGTTGCGGTCTGCCACCGGACGAGTTGCTTCTCTATGTCGGCTTTCTTAATGGTGCCTTGTATTTTTCCACCTTGATAGATAGGTTGTACGAGGTCTACGACATAATTTTGCGACCAGTCGGGGCTATTGGGACGGGTAGGGTGGGTAAGTCCTTGTTGCCATACCACCGGTTGCCCCAGTACGCCTGCTTTTAACCCGATTTGTAAGTCGGGTAATCTGTCCGAGCGCGCTGCGCGTGTCTGCTCGTTGGCTGTTTCGGCTTTCATGGCATCAGCTTGTAGTTGTAAGCTATGCTGTGTACCCAACTCAAATAATCGGTCTACTGTAAGTAGCAGTGAGTCGGTTTGTGCCGAAGTAGCGGTGGTCGTGATTAGTGCTCCGCATAATGTGAGCAATAATGCTTTATGAATGTTCCATCTATACATGAGTTCGTTCTTGCATTTGTTATGAAATACAAAAGAGGACATTCCTTTATAGGAACATCCTCTTTTCGTGGTATTTTAATAAATATCTTCTTGCGTGTTTACGCTTCTGCTGCGGCTACGACAGGGTTTACTGAGATGATTCTCTTGTCTTCGCGTGTGCGCTTGAACTGTACGGTTCCGTCTATCAGCGCAAATAGCGTGTGGTCTCTGCCCATACCGATGTTCTTACCCGGATGAAATTCCGTACCTCGTTGGCGAACGATGATGTTGCCCGCTTTGCAAGCCTCACCGCCAAATATTTTAACGCCTAACCGTTTACTTTCCGACTCGCGACCGTTCTTTGAACTGCCGACTCCTTTTTTATGTGCCATTTCTTCTTCTGTTTTTTAGTGATCAAGCTACTATTTCCGTAATGGTCAACTCGGTGAATTGTTGGCGGTGACCGTTCAATTTGCGGTATCCTTTTCTGCGTTTTTTGTGGAAGATGAGCACTTTCTCACCTTTGACCAGATTCGATACGATTTGGCATACCACCTTAGCTCCTTCTATTGTGGGGGTACCAACAGTGATGTCACCATCTTTGTCCACCAGCAATACTTTGTCAAATTCGACTGTGCTACCGTTTTCAGCGTTCTGAATGTGGTGCACGAACAACTTCTTTCCGTTTTCAGCTTTAAACTGCTGACCGTTGATTTCTACAATTGCATACATGATGCTCATAAACTTTTTAAAAGTTAGCTCCGGCGGGTGGCTGCTAATTCCTTGGCAAGCACTTGGTTTGAACCCGTTGCGGAATAATCGGGCGCAAAAGTACTGTTTTTATTTCGGATGCACAAAAGTTATAAAGCTATTTTTTGCTCAATCGTTGAAACAGTTGACCTAATTTTGCCATATCTTCTGTCCTGACATAGAGACCCCAGCCTCCGGTATTGATGCCTTGCGGACTCTCTTGCCACCGAGGTTTTACGATGCCCAGCGGACGGCAAAGCCGACAACTGTTGCTGTAAACGTTTTGCTGACCGAGTGCATGACATGCGCCTCCGTAGCGCTGTGCTCGTTGAGCCATCGCTCCGTGCTCGTATCCGCCAAGCTCGTAGAGATAGGTGTCTCTTTGTGACCGGCGAGTTGCATCATACGCCGATTATAACTTCTCTATTCTCTCTTTAGAAAGTCCGGTTGCTTGTATAATAGTGTCAATAGATACTCCTAAACGTTTGAGGCTTTGAGCAGTTTCTTCACGCCCTATCTCTATTCCTTCTTCACGCCCTTCGATGCGTCCTTCTTCACGTCCTTCCTCTCTTTCGGTATAGACATTGCTTTTCAACAGAATGACATTATCCACATGTCGCCAATAGGCACGCTGTTCAGTTTGGCTCATCTGGCTGATTTGTAACATTTCGCGGGCTTCAACCAATCCGGGAGCGGTAACATCATCGGGTATCTCATCGGTATTGAGATAGCGTACCCACTCTTCGAGCCAATTCTCGGCTTTACGCACAAAGCCATCTACCTTGAGAATATAGTATTCGGGGTAGATGTCGCTGACTTCGCTGACATTGAACTTTTGACGTTGGAAAGGGGTGAGCTTCAATAAGTCGCCCGAGTGTATGCCGCGGAATTCTGTCTTACCGTGGTATATATAATCCTTCCCGTGTCCCAAATCGAAGTAGAGGATGTTGATGCTGTATACCTTGCGAATATTGTCATATCCTTCACCCCGATTGACGTACTCGGTCACCAATTTGGAGGTACCGAACAGGATACGTTGGAAATAAGCATATTCGGTATTATTTTGTATCTCGATAATAAGTAACTTCCCGTGTGAATCTTCCACCAGAATATCCACTCGGTTATATTTATCGAACTCACTTTCCTGATAGCTTTCGCTTTCGAGGAATTTCTGTATGGTCATCTTCTCGCCCAGCAGTGTGGTGAGTAATCCCTCCAGCACTACGGCGTTTGCTTTGTTGCGCAACAGGCTTTTGATAGCCCAGTCAAAACGAATGTATTTTGCCATAATGTCATTGTTTGTAGGTTTGGGGCAAATATAGGCAATCACAAGAACTCTGCCAAATCTTTTGTTGCTTTATCCATTGTGAATCTTGTTATTACCGAAAAGCGAACGCCGGATGGTGTTTCATTCACCATCGCGACGTTCGCTTTATATCTCTCGAATGAGGTATCGCAGGCGATAGAGTAGCTACTTTCCCTTAAACGTAATAATGGTATACGAATAGCGCGGGAAGGTATATTTGATATTCTTTCCGTTCAGCGATACATTCTTCACCTTGGGTGCAACGGTTTCTTTGGCTTCTACCGTATTCCAGGCAGTCAAGTCGCAGTCGCCGATGCTCCATACATTGGCTTTGCCGCTCTGTTTGAATCCGCCGAGGTTGATCACCGACGCTTGCGGCTGGTCTGATAGGTTGACCACCATCACAGCGAGGGTTTTGCGGTCGGCGCTCATCTTGGCAGTGACGTCGAGCAGCGAATCTACGCTGCTGGTGGCTTCGACTACATCGGGCAGGAAGTCGGTCACCATCTTCTCGTCGATGTAGGCAGAGGGTTGGAACCAGATCTCGTTGGTGGTGTAGTGTATGCGTCCCTGATCCCACATGTAGTTTTGTTTGTAGGGTTGGAAGGTGTTGGCAGTGCCGAGGAAGCGGAAATGATTGCCGTAGCGTTGCAGCGTGTTCCAGTTGTGTGCATGTGCCAGTCCGCGATCCCAGTCGCAACGACTTCCGTTCTCTTCCATGGGGGTAAGCACCAGCTTATGGTCGGGGAAATCTTTCGCCAGCTCGTTTTGCAGGTCGATGCCCATCTCTTGTGTGAAGCGCGGATGGTCGGCAAAGCGTATGGAGCCGCTGTAGTGCGGGTCCCAAATAAATTTGTCGCCCTGCCCCTGTGCTATGAACCATCCCATCAGCTCGTGTGCCAGTGCATACTGCGCCGAGCCGCGGGCATAGCTGCCTTCGCGTGTGCCGATGTTGAGTGACGCGACGATGTGCATGTCGGGGTCGGCTTTCCATGCTGCTGTGGCAAACTTCTTCATGCACTCGGCATAGCCGCGGTCTAAGCCGCGCTCGTTGTCTACCTGAATATACTTCACGTTGTAGGGTGCGGGGTGTCCGTATTCGGCGCGCAGCTTACCCCACTTGGTGGAGACGTTGCCGTTCATGTATTCCACAAAATCGCGAATATCTTCGGCAGTCTCGTCCATGCTCATGCCGATGATGACAGTGGCATCGAAGGCTTCAGCCACTTTGGCTATATCTTCCAGTCCGAAGCTGTGGGTAGCGTAGGGGTTGAAGCCGCTGCGGAAGGTGACGCGACGTTCGTCGACCGGACCAATCATTTTTTTCCAGCGATAGAGATAGGTGTCGGCGCCCACGTCGACCATCGACCCGTTGTAGCGAATCACGGTGATGCCCTGTTTTTTCAGCGCGTCAATAAACATCTTGCGCACAGGCAAACCTTTTACTCGTCCCCATTCTCCGGGTTGCATGAAGGCGTAGCCCAAACGCACTTCGCCGGGCGCCTTGAGCGTGATGCCGAAGCTGCCGCGGGGGCACGAGCCGTTGGGAGTGAGTGCGAATTCGAGCTTCTCCCACGTGTTGTTGCCCGACAGTTGATAGGGTTGTTCGGCAAGAATCTTTCCGCTGCGGTCGCGCAGCGAGAGGTAGATGGTAGCCGGTTGTGCCGACTTCAGTCGCAATACGCCGTTGTAATCCTTGCCGGCTTCGAGGTTGATGCCCTGCTTGTTGAGACCGGCGTTGGTCAGTCCGGCTTCGCCCGATCCACCGACGTAGCTGATGAGCTGGTCTTGCCGTCCCATGTAGGCATTGCCGCGTATCTGCTTGTACTGCACCTTGACGCCGTTGTCGGCTACTTTAGTCCAGTAGCGGCTGATCTGTTCGTCGCCGTTGATGCGTTGGGTAAGCTCGTTGCGGATGGCTTCGGGGATACTGTCGTACACCATGAAGCGACCGTAGAACTTGAGCGGTCCGATCTTGTCGGGACGGATGGGGCGCGGCGGCTGGTTGCCGCGGCGCTGCGGGATGAGGGTGGAGTAGATGTCTTTGGAGTTGAAGTCGTACTTCTCCGACAGATTGTTCCAAGTGATGCGGTTGTAGATGTTGGCTTGCGAGAGGAAATGCGGGCGACGCATCTCGTCGAGTACAACATACACCTTGACGTAGTCGTTCACCGGCAGGTTGAGGAAGTCGATGTCGACATTCTCCTCGAACGCTTCGCCGTGAAGGAGTTGGCTGAACACGCCGCCGTTAGTCTGGTTGTTCAAGTCTTCGATGTTGGTACCGTTGAAGAGCTTGCTGACGGTGGCAATCTGTGTGCCCGGCGTCACTTGGATCTGCACGGGCGCCGGCTTCTGCGCCGAAACCGACAGGCAGAGCAGTGTGCTAAGAGCAAGAAATGAAAATCTCATAATTGAACTGTTTGATTAATATAAGGGGGATGATTTGCACGTTTTGTGCACAAAGGTAACATCCGTCTTCCGAATACAAGTGGATAAACGGAGATAATTGGTGGATTTTTGAAGAGATATAGAGATGTGGTTAAGATTTTCACTACTTTTGCGATCTAATCATATAAAAAAGAGGAAATTATGTTGTATCAATTCAAAATCAAGCTCAAAGGCATTACTCATCCTCCGGTATGGCGCAGATTGCTCGTGCCGACAACTTTCTCCTTTTACGGCTTTCATCTTGCGATTCAAGAGGCATTTGGATGGGGCGATTATCACTCGTTTGAATTTAGAGAGCGGGTATATAATGCCGACTTTCGTATCTCTCTCACCAAAGAGGTGGGGTGGTTCTATGAGGATACGATGGATGCGCGCAAAACCAAATTGAACAAAGTGTTCAACTCTCGATCCAAACTCCTCTATGTGTACGACTTTGGTGACGATTGGGTGCATGAAATTGCGTTGGAAGCAACCTTGAAAGATAAGGGTACCGAAGCCGACTGTATCGCGGGGAAAGGCGCCTGTCCTCCAGAAGATTGTGGTGGCATTTACGGATATGCACAACTTAAGGAGACTTTTGAGAAAGATCCGAATGGCGAGGAGGCGAAGAATTACAGAGAGTGGCTTGGCTTGGAAGAGGGTGAGAATTGGAACCCTAATAAAATTAATTTTGGGGGGTATGGATGGGTACTTGATGAGTAACGTGCTTTATAACGAATTCTGTGGGTAATAGTAAGGCGATGTATTCAACTCCCCTCCTCCCGGGAGGAGGGGTGCCCTTTAGGGTGGGGTGGTAGGTTAATAATAACTTATTCCAGCTCTGCCAGATTGTCGCGGATGATAGCGATGTTTTTGCTGTACACCCTTTTATACGACCAATAAGTATAGAGTGCGGCTGCCACCAAGCAGCAGGCAAGCGCTGTCCATCCTATCACGGACGCTTTGGCTTCTATGAAATGCCACACCATGAGCAGGAGCAACACGGGCATCCACAGACGTATAGAGAACACCTCCCATTGCCACAGCTTGTTGAAGCGTTGAATGTGCAGGATGTTTGTCTTGAGGTTGTCGGCAAAGTCTATCTTCAGCAACAGGCTGATGCGATAGAGTATGAGCGGCAGATAGCATACGCAAGCCACAAAAGCGAGCGTTAACAGCGCATGCAAGGCAATGTGCGTGCTGTCCCATTGTTTCCAAAGGAAAACGAGGAATGGGAGGACTATCAGCATTACTGTGACACTAACAATTTCCGCGGTAATCAGTTGGCGGAGTGACCGACCCGATTTGGCATCAATCATCTCGCGAATAAGGCTGGCTTTCAGCTCTTCTTGCTTGCTCAAGCGTGTGTCGAGCGAGGTCCACAATGTTTTCAATTCGTCTACTTCCATTTTTTTCTGGTTTTAGTGATTCGACATAAGTTTCAGTTTCGCCTTGATGCGCTTTAAGCGTGTAGCAACGCAGTCGCGCGACAAGCCGGTGATGTCGGCAATCTCTTGATAGGATTTTTCCTCCAGATAGAGCAAGATGATAGCCCGTTCGAGTGTTTTGAGTTGGCGGATACAGCGATAGAGTTCTCGCAGTTGTTCTTCAATGCTATCCTGTTCGAACTGCATTTCGTCCGACAGTGCGAGCGGCACGTGCCGCCGGTACTTATCGTTTTTCCGTAAATCGGAGATGCACGTGTTTAGCACGACCCGATAGATCCATGTCGAGGGCGCGCTCTCCCGACGGAACTTTGGATACGACTTCCACAAATTCAATACCGATTCCTGATACAAGTCCTCCAACGACGACTGTTCGGTGACATAGCAGGAGCAGACTTTATAGATGACTCGTCTGTTCGATTGTATCATCTCAATAAAATCTGTTTCCGCAGATGGGTGTTCTTGCTTGCTCATTTTATTGCCTTTTGATACGTTGGTCGCAAGGCAAGGAAGATAGTGACAAGAATGTTATTTAAAATACGCCGATATTTGCTCGTATTCGCATTTATAGCGCTCTATGCGTGCCAAATCTTCGTCGGTGGGGTGGGGAAGGCGCGAGATGTCCATGTTGTGTCGCAAGTCTATCAGCTTCACTTTGGCAGCCACAAAGTTCTCTTTGATACGTGCGATATACTCTTCGCGTGAGTTGGCTGTCTTTGAATTGAGCAGGTTCAAAGCTGTGGCAATCTCGTTTGCATCGTTCGCTGACAAGAGACCGTCCGACTTTTCCTTGAGTACATCTATGATTTCCGTGACCGTATGCGGGGTATCTTCTGCCACATCGTGCAGGTATCCCACCACTTTTTGTTGCCAACTGAATCCTGCGCTTCCCACAGTTGTCAGGTGACCTTTAAAGTAGTCGACTCCGGCTTTATCTACTTGTCCTTTGTGCCATTTCTTAGCCAAAGCGGCAGCCTGCTTCACCAGCTTATCATATTTCTTGTTGCACTTCTTATAGAATTTCAGATACCCTTCTGACATTTTGGGGTCGAAGGTATTGAAATAGTCTACGCACTCCTCGATTAAATCGACTCCGCCGCCAATAAAACGATGATACAGAAAAAGCGCTTCGCTCAGTAAGAACCAATAGGGTTTGTCTTGCACGCCTTTGTTGATGGCACTGTGCACTATTAGCGCGATGTCGTCTGCAGAGAACTTATCTCTTTGTTCTGTCTCGACACTATTCGCTGTGTCGTTTGAAAAGCTCATCATAGGGGTTATTGAATCCATTATATAAATTAGGTATTGGTAAATTGACTAATTATCAATGTATTATAATTATAACGATAATCTATTGGTTTGTACAATGACGTATAACAATAATAAGTACGCGGCAAAAATAGAGTTTTTTCCTGAATATGAAGAAAAGTAAAGCATAAATATCGTTTAATCTACCCTATGCAAAGTAATGCTTAAAAAATAACTTGGTACACATTATGCCGGTTGGATATGGGGCTTTGCATAAGATACGCTTTTTGCATTGATGCCCACATATTATTTTAAGAGGAGCCATAATTACACCAGCTATCTGGATTCCGATAGACAAAGTCGGCGATGATGTTGATGCGCCGAAACGGGCGCTGATTCTGGGGTCGCCTCTTGGGATAGCACACAGATGACACGGATTAAACGGCTGACCACAGATAAGAAAAAAATCCGCGATCATCCGTTTAATCCGTGTTCTATCCTACTTCTTTAATTAAACCACTTCACGTAGCAGAAGTCTTGCCGGTGCGGCAAATCAGCATTTTTGGGAAACATGCGGTAAGCCACCTTGAAGTTGCCTGCCGTGTCTACCGTTTTCTTCAGTTGGAAGGTGTAGAGGTTGCCCTCTCTCTTCACCACATTGAACGGGTCGACGCTGTAAATATGCTGCTTGCCGTCGGCAGCGATGTAGGTCATTACCAGCTCTAATCCTACGGCATCGTTCAATCCCTTTTCGTCGATTACGTAGGTGATGTCGTAGGCAGTGCCGCTTTCGATGGAGCTTTGTAGTAGCTCTTCTGATTTTTGAGAAGAAACTACCTCAATGCTGTCCCACTTGCTTACTACCTCCTCTTTCCATGCAGCCATCTCTTTTGCTTTGGCGTGGTTATCGGCATCGAGCATTTTGAACCGCTGACCCAGTTTCTGGTAGAACTTCGTGTAGTAGTCGTCGAGCTGCCGCTTCATGGTGTAGTTGGGCGCAATTTGTGCGATAGAGTTTTTGATAGTCTTCACCCATCCTTCGGAATACTCCTTGTCGCCGCGTGCATAGTAAAGCGGAATAATCTCCGTTTCGAGCAGGCTGTAGATAGTGGCAGCATCCAACTGGTCTTGATGGTCTTGGTTCTGATAGGTGCGCTTCTCGGTCAATGCCCATCCGGCGCCTTCTCGATAACCTTCGAGCCACCATCCGTCTAATACGGAGAGGTTTACTACGCCGTTCATCAGCGCTTTCTCGCCCGATGTTCCCGAGGCTTCGAGCGGTCGGGTAGGGGTGTTCATCCAGATGTCTACCCCCGATACCAACCGGCGTGCCAAGTGCATGTCGTAGTTTTCGAGGAAGATGATCTTACCCAGAAACTCGGGTCGACGCGAAATCTCGATGATTCGTTTGATCAGTCCTTGTCCGGCGCCGTCGTTGGGGTGTGCTTTGCCGGCAAAGAGGAATTGCACGGGATGTTGGGGGTCGTTCACAATCTTCGACAGACGTTCGAGGTCGGTAAACAGCAGGTTTGCCCGTTTATAGGTGGCAAATCGCCGTGCAAACCCGATGAGCAGGGCATTGGGGTTGATTTTGTCAATCAGCGATACGATGCGCGAAGGGTCTCCCTGATTCTTGAGCCACGTTTCGCGGAACTGTATGCGTATGTAGTCTACCAGCTTCTTCTTCAGCTCCATGCGGGTTTTCCAGATAGCTGCATCGGGAACGTTGTAGATGGCTTGCCATATCTTGGGGTTCGACTGGTCGTAGATGAAGTTCTCGTCGAAGTTACGTGCATATACACGCTTCCATTCGGTGGCGCTCCAAGTGGGGAAGTGTACGCCGTTGGTTACATATCCCACATGCAACTCTTCGGGAAAGTATCCTTTCCAGATAGTAGAGAACATCTCTTGCGATACTTTTCCGTGCAGCCAGCTCACGCCGTTGACCTCCTGCGAGGTGTTGCAGGCAAAGATCGACATGCAGAACCGTTCGTTTTTGTCGCCCGGATTGTTACGTCCCAGATCCATCAGGTCGTCCCAGCTGATTCCCATCAGGGCGGGGTATCCACCCATATATTTGCCGAACAACCCTTCGTCGAAGTAGTCGTGACCGGCAGGTACGGGCGTATGTACGGTGTAGAGCGAAGAGGCGCGTACCAGTTCGATGGCTTGGTCGTACGACAGCCCTTCGGCTACATAGTCGCAGATGCGTTGTACGTTGATGAGTGCGGCATGTCCTTCGTTGCAGTGATAGATATCTTTCTTTATGCCGAGCCGTTTGAGCGTAAGTATGCCTCCTATGCCGAGCAGAATCTCCTGTTTGAGGCGGTTTTCCCAATCGCCTCCGTAGAGTTGGTGCGTGATGGGTCGGTCGAACTGACTGTTCATGTCGTTGTCGGTATCGAGCAGGTAGAGCGAGATGCGTCCTACATTGACCCGCCACACGTTGGCATGTACAAAGTAGTTCATGTAGGGAACGTCTACAACGAGGTGTTCGCCGTTCTCGTCGAGCACCCGTTCGATGGGTAGCTGACCGAAGTTTTGGGCTTCGTAGTTGGCTATTTGCTGTCCGTCCATCGAGAGCGACTGCGCGAAGTAGCCATACCGATAGAGGAATCCTACGCCGCACAGATCAATATTACTGTCGGATGCCTCTTTCAGGTAGTCGCCGGCAAGTATTCCCAGGCCCCCCGAATAGATTTTTAATATTTGGTGTAAGCCATATTCCATGCTGAAATAGGCAACCGACGGTCGTGTGTCATCAGGCTTCACATCCATATATAGGCGGAACTTGGCATAGACGTCGTTCATTCGTCGAATGATGACCTTGTCTTGAATCAATGCTTCGAGTTCGGCATAACTCATTCGTTCCAACAGTAGTACGGGATTATGGCTGGTCTCTTTCCAAAGCGTGGGGTTGAGGTCGCGAAACAGTTCGCTTGCTTCGTAGTTCCATGACCACCAGATGTTGTTAGCCAGTTCCGACAGTTTAAGCAGTTCATCGGGTATATGCGACTTCACACTTACCTCCTGCCAATTCGGAGTGTTTACGTTACTTACTTTAATTTTCATAATTCAAACTCTTTTAGAATTTATATTTGCTTTGTGAGTCTACGCTCGGCACGACGGAGTGCAAAGTCGTAGGCATCATAATAGTATTCAATAAAATGCTTCCATAAGGCTTGCTCTGCCAGGAGTGTGGCGCGCTTGCGTATCTCTTTGACCTCCTGCGGTGTTTTGGCGGAGAAGGCGGCAATGGTATCCTTGATGCCGTCTGCCACTTCGGAGTAGTTATAGTCTGACCGGTGCAACACTTCCACGCCGCCGTCAATGCCGTTGTGCAGATGCAGCGTTTGCACCCAGCGTCCGAATCCGGCAAGGTCGGTAGTGATAGTCGGTACCTGAAAGGCAATACTTTCCAGTGGCGTGTACCCCCACGGCTCGTAATAGGAGGGGTATACGCTCAGGTCTTCGCCCGGCAAGATGTCATAGTAAGACTTGTTGAGGATGCCGTCGGCGCCGTCCAGATAGCACGGCACGAAGATCACCTTTACGCGCTCGTTGGCGCTGTTTGCCATGCCCAAATACTTGATCATGTCGAGCACTTGGTCGTGGGTCATGTTGCGCAGCCAATGTGTGATGAAGGGCACCTCCAGCGGCGTGGTATATTTCTCTTTGCTCTTCATCCGTTCCTGTAAATCGGCACGCGGTTCTCCTACCCATCCCGGCACACAGACCACTGCCAGTACCGGTTTTTGCAGGTCGCGGTTACGATTCAGGCGGTTGAGTGATTCCAAGAAAACGTCGATGCCTTTGTTCTTGAACTCATACCGTCCGCTGGTGCTGACAATCAGCACCTCTTCGTCGAACGAAACGCCCAGCAGACAGTTGGCTACATGCAGCAAGAGGGCGCGTGCACGCTTCCGTTTGCCCGGATAGGCTGCGTCTTGCGGTACAAAATCGTTTTCGAAGCCGTTCATCAGAATGACGTCGGCAGGTTTATCGAGTAACTCCTTACATTCTGTATTGGTAATCTCGCTCACGGTAGTGAAGCAATCTACGTGGTGTGCCGTTTGCTTCTCGATAGAGTGCTTTGACTGCATATTGAGTTCCTGTGCCATCTGGTCGCCGTTGTAAGCAAACAGATAGTCGTACAGCGGCTTATTGTTGCCGGCGATGGAACGTCCGATAGAGGTGGCGTGGGTGGTAAAGATGGTAGCAATGCGCGGCACGTTGGTTTGCAGATAGAGAGCAGCCAATCCGGTCATCCACTCGTGTGCCTGAAATATCACCTTGTCGGTCTCATCGAAGTTGTAGCGATAGAAGCTCTCCACCACTTTTCCGGCAGCATAAGCAAACATGGATGCTTCGTCGTAATCGCCATAAGCATGTAGAGAATCGACCTGATAGAGTTCCCAAAGCTTGGTATATATCTCGTTCTTCTGAGCGTAGAATGGCTGGAAGTTTACCAAGATCACTATCGGAGCGCCGGGAATATTCCATCGCCCTACTCTGACGACAAGATTGTCGTGAGTGGCGGCATAAACCCGCCATGCAGCATATAGATGGTCTGATTCCTCAAAAAGAGGAGTTTCCTGTCTATTCTTAAAATCGGGACCTATAAAGAACAGTCTGTCACGAAACATTGCCTGAAGTGTATTGGCACGGGTCGATAGTACTGTATATATACCTCCTACCTTATTACATACTTCCCAACTTGCTTCAAAAATATAATCGGGGGAGATTCTGTCAGATACCATAGTATATTATCCTATTGCTTTTACCTTATTGTTTATAAACGGTCGCAAAAGTACATATTTATATTTGAAGGAGAATTCTTTTTAATTGAAAATAATATTCATAAGCAACAATCGTTTGCAAGTTCGTGTATATATCCCTCCTGCTCATAGCCGCGCCGGTAGCGGTGAATCATCTCTACCAGTGGCTTTACGCGTTCGTCGGCTACATCCATCTTTTCATAGCGCAGATATTGGTTTTGGTATAGGCTCCGATTGCCTTTGTCGCGGATACGTGCTTCGATGTCTGCGGGAATGAAGAACTCGGCTCGGTTGCTTAGCGAGGCGTAAAATTCGGTGAGATAGATGGAGATGCCTGCCAAATCAAAGTCGCCGAAATGGAGATAGCGGTTGGGTATTTGTTGCAGCCACGTACGTAAATCGTTCGACTGTGGGTAGCGGGAGACAAAAACAACCGGACAGTCGCGCGGGAACAGATAGCGTTGCTCACGCAACCGCTGAAAGTTTTCTCCGTTCTCGATTCCCACCACCAAGGCATCGACAGGGATGCGGAAGCGGGTATAATCTTCGATAAAAAAGGAAGCGCCGGGCATGGGGGTGAGCGTCACGGATTGGTCTTGGAGAGAGATTTCAACCGGTTCGACACAGTTTATCGGAAAACCGGTGAACGAGCGAACCCGTTTGAACTTGGAGTCTCCCACCGCATCCACGTAATCTGCGCGAGACAACGGCGAATCGCACTCTTTGACGGCTATCCACTCTTCGAGGGGAATCTGGACATCGTAGTGCTGCGAGAGGAACACGTTTAATGCGTTCGGAGCGACCAACGTGAGGCGGACAATGCTACCATAAGAGCGACTGACGGCGATGCCCTCCTTTATCAAGTCATTGGTCAAATCATGTCCCAGTTGCCTTTCGGTGATAGATTCACCGTTGATCAGTTTCAGTACTTTGCGGGCTTTTGCCAATGTGAGTGGCTGTTTCATCACGTTTATGCTTTCTAACGTTATTCCCTATTGTTTTGATTGTTTGTCAGCAGCGGAATCACTTGCGTGTGTGCGTGTCCGTCTTTCGTCAGCAGGTAGGTGTAGCGATAGCTCTCCACATTGTAGGTGGTGGGCGAGCTGTTTACCAGTAAGATATTCCGCGCATTGGCAAATTCGAGAATCCCTTTTACGTTGTTGGGATGCAGTTTGCCTATTTCGTCCATCATGCAGTGGAGTTTGAAATCGCTGAACTTGCGCGATGCCCCCTCTTTAAAGACATTGATGAGCATGATGTTGACCATCGCTTTGACCAGCACGTCGGTGCCATCAGAGCCGACATTGGAGATCTTCTCCACCCATCCGGTGTCGTTGTCGTTTTCTATGACGCGAAACTCCAGTTTGAATGTATCGGTCAGCGCCAGCAGCTTACGCCCGGGTTCATCGGTCAGGCGCTTGCTCAGTGTGTGCAGATAGCGGACGGCTGTCTTGTTGACATTCTCGCGGGAGGCTTGCGAGAAGAGGTCGGCGACGCCCATGTTATACATATTCTCGTCGTTGAAATGCTTTATCTCCAGCAGTAACTGCATCAGTTTGTCGCTGCCCGGCTGCGCGCGCAAGCTGATTTCTTTGATGACACCGGCAAAGTTGCGTTCCACGAAGTCGTTATTGATGGCGTTGATGGTGCGTTGTATCTCACTTTCGTTGCGCGTCAGGTCGCCCACTTCTTTCGAGATGCGTTGAATAATCGCGGTATATCGTTCGCTGATTTGTCGCTGATACTCACTGATTTTATCGTTGTCGACAAACTCACACAGGTTGGAGGCGAAGTCGAAGAAGTCATGCTCTTCGCGCAGTTCGGTACGGAAGTGGAACGTGTTCTTCTCCGAGAAGTTTCCTTTGAATTGCAGCACGGCTCTCTTAAAGTCGTCGCTGCTCTCTCTGATGGTGTAGATCGACTGTTTCAACTCATTGACGAGCGCGATGCAGCCCTTGCGCGTCTCTTGTTCGCCTACTTCGGCGAGTTTGTCCGCATCGAACAGTGCGCTCATTCTGAACTCCTCCACATCCGTCAACCCCTTCTCCAAGTCGGTCAGCGCCGTTCGGTTTCGTTGGAGTTTCTCTGCCACCTCTTTTTGCTGTATATTCAACCGCTCTTTCCGCAGCGCGTAGCGGTCGCCGAGCGCAGCCAGCTTGATTTCCAGCTCTTTCCGTCGGTTCCGCCACTCCTGTTCGTGTGCGAAATACTCCTCTCGGTCGCGGTTGTAAAGGGTTACGTTGGGCAGTTGCTCCTTGATGTATGCCAGCTCTGCGGCTATCTCTGTGAGCCGGTTGTCATATCGGTTGATGGTGGCAGTGTCGGCTCCTTTGCCTGCCAGCTCGTTGGCTTGTGCCTGCTCCAGCTCGCGTTTCCGTTCGTCAGTCTGCTTGCGCAAGGCAGCCTGTTGCTGTTGTATCTCGTCGACAAACAGCTCTTCCTCCTTCTGGAGGGCGGTTTGCTTATCTTTGAACACCTTTCGGCAGGCTTTCAGCAGTCGCTCCCGTTCTGCCAGCAAATGCTTCTTGTCCGTTTCGGCAAGAATTTGTTTGTGTGCTGTCTCCTCCTGTGCTCGTTGGATGAGGTCGGTTTGCGCACGTTTCCATTCAGCCTCCTTGTTCCTCCACGACACCAAGTCGGCTTCCGCATTCTTCCGTTTGACGGGTAGCAACGTGCGTTCGGCTTCCTGCAAGTGCATGGCGTCGGCATGGGTGCGAACCTGCTTTGCATATTGCTTCTCAAGGTTTTCGATGGTGGTCTGCTCCGCTTGTTTGAGGCGTTTCAGTTCGTCGGTGCAGGCTTGCAGTTCCGTTTGCAGCGCTTCCCGCTCCCGGCGCATCTCTTCGGGGGTGCGGATGGTGCGGTCGATGGCAGCCGGATTGATCGCCACGCCAAAGAAAGTGTTGTCGCCCGATTGCAGTCGCGGCAGCAGGCTGTTGTTGTACAGCACCTGCTCCTCGTCTGCCACCTTGCCGATGGTCGATTGCCAGTCGGGTTTGTGCTGTTCGAGCCATGCTATGAACGAGCCTTTGCGCTTAGCCATCAACTCGTCCAGCACCTTTATCTGATTCTCGAGCGCTGTTTTGCGGAGGTTAACGGCATCCGACTGCTTCTCGTAGTCGCGCTCCGTCTCTTTGCGCTGCCATGCACACGCTTCGCGCAGGCGGTTCATCTCCGTTTTCTCTTCGCGAATGTGGTGTGTCAGCTCTTTGTCGCGTGCTTGCAGTTCGTCGATGAGCTGTTTGAGATCTTTGATCTCTTTCTCGTGGGGATGCTCAAAAGAGATGCGTTGCCACTTCAAGTTGTGTTGCGCCTGCTCGTCCCGCAGTTGCGTCAGGCGACTTCCCACGGCTTGCAGCGCCTCATCCTGTGCCGTTCGGATGCGCTCTTCTTCCGCGTGCAACTGTTGCATCCATTCGCGTTGCTGCTTGGTTGCGCCCTCTTTCCACTCCATGATGCGGGCGTCGGATTGATTCTTGGCTGTTCGGTAATCGGTCTCCAAGCTACTCGCCAGCAGTTGATACTTGCCTATCACATCTTGATAGGCTTGCGTCACCTCGGTTCGCAGCGCGCTCACCTGTTTTTGTTCGCGCAACCAATCCTCCTCGCGGGCTACGCGGCTGATAATCTCGTTGATGCGGATTTGCTCGTAGTGGGTCTGCTTGTCGCGACATCTCTTCAAGTTATTCTCCACGACGGCTTGCTCCTCCTTGAGCTTGTCCCGCTCTTTGTTATATTTCTCCTCCTCTTCGCCCGCCAAGCGCTTGAAGCGTTCCTGTTCGGTAACCTCCTTTGCGATCTCCTCTTTCACTTGCGGGATGGCGTGTAGCGCCTCTCTCTCGGCATAGTTCAGCTCGGCATATTGGTTTTTGATTTGTTGCTGCTGATATAATAAGTTCCGATAGGCGGTCATGACCTTCTCTGCCTGTTTGCGTACAATCACCTCACCTTGTTTGTTTGTCTCGAACCACTTCATCACATCTTTATACTCCTGTTCGAAATCTCCGATCTGTCCGCGGTAGTAGCTGAGGTCGACGGCTGCCTCTTCGTCGTTCATCGAGCGGATGATGGTATCTTTGATAAAGTCGGCTTCCAGCTTGGAGTTGAGGAATACGTTCTGAATGGTGCGCGGGATGTTTTGATACTTGCTGCTCTCGACCAATGCATATTTGCGAAACGCTACCAGTTCGGGGCGACGGTTGTTGCCGAAGATGATGTCGCGATACTGTTCGTAAGAGGTGACTTGGTTGGAGATAGAGACTTTATTGCCGATATGTTCGCGAATGCGTCCGAACTCCGAGTAGGCTTCTCCTTTCTCGTCGACGAACCAGTTGCGGCAAAACGGCGTATCGACAAATCGAAAGAATGTCCTGCCTTGCGACTTGGCAGCTACCACGCAGTAGGCGCCATGCTCGCGCATCACCTCATAGACTATGTAGGAATTGACATAAGGAAAGTAGTAGTTATCGAAGCCTTTCTTCTCGGTCGGTATGCCCAACTTCGTTTTTTCGGCATTATAGAAAAAGAGCAGTGCCCGCAGCACCGTGCTCTTGCCTACGCCTTGCGTGCCGATGAAGTGTACGTTTCCGTCGAGCTTGACCTCGGCATAAGGTATGTGTGCGCTGTTGATAAAGATGATTTTATTCAGGTATCTCATTTTGCATATCCTCGTCGATGGTGATACAATCTATCAGTTCCTCCATATAATGAAAGGAGTTGAGCACTTTGTAGGTGCCGTCCAGTTCGTTTTCTCTCTCAATGAAGCCGATGCTCTCCAACTCTTTGATCAGCTTGGCAGCCACCTCGTCGTACTTCTTCTTGTCCGAAAAGAGTTTGGCGGCTTTCTCTTTCAGCTCCATGTCGCGACCGATTTGCATCTCTATGTCGGCAGCGCGGAAGAGGAAACCCGGTGCAAAGGTGGTGTTGTAGGTCTTGAGGAAGCTCATATAGTCGATCCATTTCATGGCGGCTTCCAGCTTTCGTTCCAAGTCGACCTTGGCTTCTTTGCGTGCGAAGTAGAAAAATCCGTCGCCTGCCTCGAGCAAAAAGCCGATGCCTTTGTAGTATTCCGCGTAGGCTTCGCGCTCCTCTTCGATGGCATCGAAGTAGCGTTGCACTTGGGTGGAGATGGCGTTCGAGGAGATAAAGCCTCCCCGACTCATGATGTTAAAGATCTCTTCGGTATATCGCATGTTGACAAGTTGTTAGGATGTATAAATCAGTGGATATTCCACCTCGCCGGAGGTCTCGTAGCGGTCGGTGATACGCAGTTCGTCGGCATACTGGGATGCGAGTTGGCAGAAGAAGATCAGTTTGTCGTTTCGCGTCACCTCTTTGCGGTAGCGGTAGTTCATCACAAAGTAGAAGAGGTGGGTGTTGGAGGCGACAAACACATTGTACAGCTCTTGCAGATTGACCACATCCAGCGGTTGGGAGGCGACATCGAGAAACTCTCCGGCAATGGGTTCGGCTACTTGGCGCGTGCCCTTCATGCCGGGTCGGTGCTGCTTTGCCAACTTGCGGATCAGTGCGAAGGCATCGTCTGCGGTGCGCAGGTTGTCGATGGAGAGCTTGATGGGATAGCGCGGCGATGCCTCCATCCACACCGGATTTCGGTCGTTGAGCACTTGGCGAATCGTGGTATGCTCGCGAAGCAGAAACTGGTCTTTCAGGTACTTCAGCTTCTTTACCTTCTCCAAGATGCGATTCTGATAAGCTATCTGGTTGAGGTAGTCAATGATCTGGCGCTGTATCTCGATCAGGTTGTGCGAGGCATCGTTCAGTTGCAGCTTCACATCGCTCACCACGTTTCGCATCTGCACATCCATCGCCACACGGAAAAAGACGGGTTGTCCGCTCTCTATCAGCTTTTCGCACTCCGTAATCAAGCGGGTAATGTTGAGTCGTTTCTCGTCCATCCGCTGTAGCTTGCTCTTTTTGATGGGGTAGTTAGGCTCGTTTTTGTAGGTGTTGTCCATGTTGCGCTTCAAGTCGAGCACATTGCGAACGGTGGTCAGGGCGATGTTCTTCAAGATGCGCCGCACCTCCCGCTGATAGTTGTACTTGCGATGTTCGTTGGTCTCTTTGAGGTAATAATCAATGTTCTCATTCAAGCGCGTCAGATGTTCCCGCACCGACGAAACGTTGATCTCCTCGTTCACCTCGAGCACCTCTTCGAAGAACCGCAGGTAGATGTCCTCCATCTCCAAGAAGTCGCCCGTGTCGCGAATCACGCCGTAGTCAATCAAGTAGCGGATGCGCTCCTCTTTGTAGTCCGTCATCTCCAGCGCATAGTCGTATCTGAACGAAAGGCTTTTCCGTTTGGCAAACATCTCTTTCAGCAACTCTTTCTCGCGGTCGAGGCTTTTGATGAGTTCGTCTATGGAGCGGAAGGTGTTCATGACCGGTTCACTATGGGGTTGTCGATCATGGTCACTTCATCAACCAATGCTTCTTCAACCACTCGCGCACCGGCAGATCGTAGAGTTTGAGGCTGGCGTAAGCGATGCCGATGGCAAAGATGAAAAGCGATACGCTCAGGCAGACGATGGTGGAGAGCGATGCGTCGGGATGCTCCGAAGCCCAAGCGATGTGCAGGTATATCAGGGGGTAGTGGGTGATGTAGAGGGGATAGGAGAGCTCTCCGAGGAAGTTGCAGACAGCTATCGAGCGTTTGCCTTTGATGGCACTTCCGGCGCCCATGAGCACCACCATCGGAAACATCGCAAGGATGCAAAAGGCTTCGTAAGCGCCGTTCATCCACATCTTTTCTGCACCGCCGATGCGGGGCATTGCCAGCATGACGACAATCAGCAGTGAACACCACCAGAAGCCGCCGCGCTTGATTTGGATGAGCTTACCTATCCGCGAGAGGAGCAGTCCCATGAAGAAGGGATAGAGCAGGCGGGTGAAGCCTACATATATTTGGTCGGGCGTAAGGCTCCAGCCGCCTATCACGGTGTAGGCGGTGGCGCGTTCGGCGTCGAAGAGCCGGAAAGTGTCCAGATTCATCGTCAGGTCGATGGTCAGATAGGCGGCGCCTGCCACGAAGAGCGCCAGTACCCATTTGGAGAAGTGACGGATAAACAGTGCATAGAGCAGGTTGGCGATATATTCATACATCAACGACCACGTGGGTCCGTTGAGCGAGTTGGTTTCGTTCCAGCCGCGGATGTCCCACGACTTGGGGGCAGGCAGCATGAGGCAGCCCCACAGCATCAGCAGCCACATCACCCACCACGACGTTTGCCCCACGACCGAGAAATAGGCGCTGTCGCCCAGATAGTAGAGTAAGGCGCCGATGAGCGTACCCATGATGACCATGGGATGCAGACGTACCAATCGGCGTTTGAAGAAATCTTTCAGGCTCATGCGCGTCCAGCGGTCGTCGTAGGCATAGCCAACGACAAACCCCGACAGCACAAAGAAGAAGTCGACTGCCAAATAGCCGTGGTTGATGATTTGATGAAGAGGTCCCTGCGAATAGGTCTCAAACAAGTGAAAAGCGACTACCATCAAAGAAGCCACTCCGCGCAATCCGTCGAGTATTTCATATCTCGGCTTGGATGCTAAATAGGTATGATGCTGCATAGATATAAATTTGTCCGCAAACATACGTAAAAACATTCACACCTCCCACATCCTGCATATCTTTTTTCCTGGGTTAGATGCGTGTCCAACCACTTGTTTGGGGACACGCAACTTCACTTGTTGTGGTTGCGGTGCAAAACATGGGAACAGGCGATGTGCGAGGAGATGTTTTATGTTCTATAAAGAATAAAAAGCGTACTATTTGAAATATGTTATCTCGATGGATACCCTATATAGTGGTCGGAGCAGTGATGGCATTGTTCACTTGCATTTGCGTGAGTTCCTGAATAAGACAGTCGGCGAACTCATCATTCGATAGCCCTATTTATAATAGGAATCGCTTTGTAATCCCCCCATACTCGTCGATGCGGCGGTCGCGCAAGAACGGCCACCAGCGCCGTACGCGCTCCGATCGCTCCAAGTCAATCTCTGCCACGAGATTCTCGGGGCGTTCGTTGTTGGCTTGTGCCAACAGTTCGCCTTGTGCGCCCGCAACAAAGCTGTTGCCCCAAAAGTTGATGCCGCCTGTTTGTCTTGACGGGTCGGGTTCATACCCCACACGGTTGACGGCAATGACCGGTATGCCGTTGGCTACGGCATGTCCGCGCTGCACGGTCATCCAGGCGTTGAGTTGGCGTTGTTGCTCGTCGGGGGTATCGCTGCTTTCCCAGCCGATGGCAGTAGGGTAGATGAGCAGCTCGGCTCCGCTAAGCGCCATGAGGCGGGCAGCTTCGGGATACCATTGATCCCAGCACACCATCACGCCCAGTTTGCCCACAGAGGTTGGTATGGGCATAAAGCCCAAATCGCCCGGAGTGAAGTAGAACTTTTCGTAGTAGGCAGGATCGTCGGGGATGTGCATCTTGCGATACTTACCGACGATGCTTCCGTCGCGCTCGAACACTACGGCAGTGTTGTGATACAATCCTGCGGCGCGTTTCTCGAAGAGCGAGGTCACCAATACTACGCCGGTTTCGGCAGCCAAGTCGGAGTAGTAATCGGTAGAATAGCCGGGGATGGTTTCGGCTAGGTCGAACATGGCAGTATCTTCCGTTTGGCAGAAGTAAAGCGTGTTGTGCAACTCTTGCAACACGACCAATCGGGCGCCTTGTGCAGCGCAGTGGCGCACGTTGTCGGCTAATTGTTGCATGTTGCGATTGCGGTCGAACGTATTGGCTTGCTGGACAAGCCCTACTTTTATCTGATTCATGTTGAATATCAATTATTAAGTACACCCTTCGGATACTGCATCGTCACGCAGTGCAGTGAACCGTGTTGCCGGATGAGCGGTGAGCAGTCTATGCCGATTACTTGACGGTCGGGGAAAGCTTCTTGCAGCACGTGACATGCGCGGGCATCCTTGTCGGGTTGTCGGTAGGTGGGGCATAGCACGGCTCCGTTTAGGATCAGGAAGTTTGAATAGGTAGCGGGGAGACGTCCGCCGTGGGCATCGTAAACGGCATCGGGTAGGGGGAGAGGTAACAGACGATAGGGTTTACCGTCGGAAGTGCGGAAGGCTTGCAATTCCTCTTCCATGCGACGCAGTTCCTGATAGTGTTCGTCGTCCGCGTCGGTGCATTGCGTGTAGGCAATGGTGTCGGGCGAGCAAAAACGGGCAAGGGTATCGATGTGGCTATCGGTATCGTCGCCTGCCAGGTAGCCGTGGTCGAGCCATAGTACTCGTTGCAGGTGGAAGACAGAGCGTAGGTACTCTTCTATATCCACACGATTCATCTGTCCGTTGCGATTGGGTGATAGCAGACACTCCGATGTGGTGAGCAGGGTGCCCATGCCGTCGGTGTCGATGGAGCCGCCTTCGAGCACAAAGTCCAGATGGTTGGCGTATCTGCCGTGCAAGATGCCGGCGTCGACGGCACGGCGGTTGATGAGGTTGTCTTTGTCGGCAGCAAACTTCAGCCCCCAGCCGTTGAAGGTGAAGTCGAGCAGGAGCAGACCGTCAATATCTGTCAGGGTGATGGCTCCGTGGTCGCGCGCCCATGTATCGTTGGTGGGGCACTCGAAGAAGCCGACGCGTTGCATCTCCACCTCACTTTCGATGCGACGTTTCACCGCTTCGATGTCGGGGGCGACGATGAGCAGTTGTTCGCGTCGGGCTATTTCACGGGCGATGTTTACGAAGCAGTCTTCTGCTTCGGCAAGCATCGGTGCCCAGTCGGTGTCGGCGTGCGGCCATGTCATTTGAATGCCGCTTTGAGGCGCCCACTCGGCAGGCAGATGGGGGGCGCGCAGCTCTACCTGCTCGGCATACAGTTGAGCAAAGTTGACTTGAAAGGTTTTTTCGTCCGGGTCGGAAAGACCGGGAAGACCAGCAATGATACCCATATCTTGTTCGTTTAGCGGGGTGGGGAAGATGGTTTATGTTTTGGGTTTGCGGTCGAAGAACGGATTCTTACTCGATGCACTCACGGGGATGGCAAACACCTCTTTGCAGTCGGGCAGCCAGTCGAGCTGCTGGGCAGCCAGTCCGGCAGAGAACATCACGCGGGTATCGACGCGCAGGTCGGCAGCCGTGGCACATGCCGAGCCGAGGGCGATGCCTACATCGACAGAGTTCAGGACACAAGGCACGCCGTCGGGGCGTGCCGCACAGGTGGGCGAGCCGCAGTGACCGCAGTTAAGTCCGTGCTCTTGTGCGTGCGTACCTATTATAACTACACACTCTGCCTGCATCACATTGTCGGCATCGCGCAGGAAGAACTTCAGTCCGTTCTCTGCCGACATGGCAATCATTTTGTCGGATAGGGCTTTCAGCTCTTCTCCTTCGATCAGGGCTATTTCGAGAAGATCCATACCTTTCCCTTTCGGAGCGGTACGGGCGGCAGTCATCATCTGCCTCGCCACGGTCAGCACCTGTTCGTGGCGGAATGCTCGTTCGTTGAGTATCATGATGTTTCAGTTTGATAGATTGTTTGAATGGATGTTGAGTAGATTAGATAACTCTCTGCATAGCTGTTGTTTTACTTCATCGATCGGCACTTCCTGTCGCAGTTCGTGCTGTATGGAAGTGACGCTCTTGTCGATAAACCCGCAAGGATGGATGTAGCTGAAGTATCGCAAGTCGGTGTTGACGTTGAGCGCCAGCCCGTGCATGGTAACATAGTGGCTGCACCGCACGCCGATGGCGCATATTTTGCGCGCGCGGGGTGTGTCGGCTTCGAGCCACACGCCGGTGGCTTTGGCTAAACGTCCGGCAGTGATGCCATAACGGGCACATACGTTGATAACAGCTTCTTCGAGCAGGTGCACGTACTCTTTCAGTCCTAATGCAAACTCTTCGAGATTGATAATGGGGTAGCACACCACCTGTCCCGGACCGTGATAGGTAATGTCGCCCCCGCGGTCGATGTGGTAATAGGTGGCGCCTATTGTTTTCAGTTGCTCGTCGCTAAGCAGCATGTTTCCCTCTTTTCCGCTTCGTCCCAATGTGTAGACGTGCGGATGCTGGCACAGGATGAGGCGATTTTGGTATGCTTCCCCATGCTGTTTGGCGTGTATTAATTGGTCGAAGAGTTTAGTCTGTTGCTCCCACGCGTCAGCATAGACAATGGTGCCCCAGTCGGTAATGGCTAAGTTCACTTCTTCTCCTCCGCCTTTTTAGTCTCGTTGACAAATTCGGCTTTGTATCCAAACTTTTCGAATCCGGAAGCAATCTTGTCGGCGCTATTCTTGTCGGCATCGTAGGTCACGGTGACAAGCTTCGTTTCCAAGTCGGTAGCGATCTCTTTCACACCTTTTTCGAAGCGGATGTTCTCTTTCACCTTCTTTTCGCAATTCTCGCAGTGCATCTGCGTTACTTTGAAGATGGCTATACGCAGGTCTTTCGCCATCAGGGTGGTTGCGCTTAGCAAAGCAACGACCAGCATTAGCATGAATCTTTTCTTCATCATTCTGTTATTTTTTAATGTTCAACGTATATAGTTTTCAAATCTCTAATCTTTCGTTACTTGGGGCAGGTTCCATCGTATGCCGATGTAGGCTTTGGCGCCGTGTATCGGTCCCCATACCATGGTGGCATCGAAGCTGTTGCTCCATGGGTTATCGGCATCGACGATGGGGTTCTTCTGCTTGAAGTTGGTCAGGTTCTCTCCGCCGATGTATATCGACCAGTGGCGGAAGTATCGGGTTATTTGTGCACTTAGTTGTTCGTAGCCGTTATAGCGCGCGTTCCACGACAATGTGCCGTCGTACAGGGTGTAGGGCTGTGGCATGCGTCCGCCGCCATTCAGTTGGAGGGTTGCGTCAAACTGCCATATACCGAGCGGGGTTTGGTATGAGGCGGTGAGCAGTCCTTTATATTTGCCGGTCAGGGGTTTCTCGCGCAGTTTGCCGTCTTTGTAGGAGGTTTTGACGTCGGTAATCCGGTAAGCTGCCGTCAAGCTAAAGCCGCGGAAGAACGGGTAGGTGGCATCGACTTGAAACGATTGCGAATAAGAGCGCCCTTTGAGTTCGTAGAACTGCACGGCGTGTGGGTCGGTATCCATATCCGTCACCATTTGATGGTGGAAATGGGTGTAGTAATACTCTACGTTCAGGTTCAATGTTTTGCCTAAGATAGGCAGATAAGAAGCAATGGCGGTGCCGTAGTTCCACGCTTCGTCCATCTTTTTGTCGGCAGGTACATGATATTGAAGGACGCGATTGCTTGCCAGCATATGGTAGTTGTCTATCCACACGTGCGGCGCCCGATAGCCTTTCCCTGCCGAAATGCGGAAGTTGACATACTCGTTGGGGTTGTACTTGATGTGGGCACGCGGTGTGAAGAATGTACCGTACACGTCGCTGTGGTCGCCACGTATGCCTGTCATCAGTATCAGCTTGTCGTTCAGATTGAATGTGTATTGCAGGTAGGCTCCGGCTACCGATTCTTTCTCTAAGGGTATGTATCCGCTCTGTCGATAGAAATCGTAGTTGTAGCTCACTCCTGTCGAGATGCTGTGCTGTTCGGTAAATGCTGTTTCGAACATCAACGAGGCGTAGGCATTGCGTTGCTTCACATCGTATTCCCTCACTCCGTAGTGTGAGCTTAATCGGTTCCACGTACCTTGCAAGATAAGCGCCAAGTTGGTTCCTTTCTCGGCATTGAAGATATAAGCATTCTTGGTAAAAGCTTCATAACGTTCTGTTTCGATACCTATTGTGTAAGGAGCTTCGTCCGATGATGCTTGTCGGGCAGCGGTCTGTCCGCCGATTCGCTCTTCTTTGATTGCTTTTATACCAAGTTGAAATTTGTATCTGTCGCCTTGATATGCCCATCGGTTCCACAGGTTGTACTGCTTGATGCGAGGTATATCGAGGAAACCGTCGTGATTGGCGTCGTGTGTCTTTGTTTCGTTTTCATAGTGCGCCAGCAGAGAGGTACTCCACGTGGGCGATAGCTTCACGGTGGCATCGGCATTGGCTTCTATCCGGTTGGTGCTGCTATAAAAGAGGTTGGCAGATACTTGGTCGGCTTCGGGGTCGTGTGGCTTTTTAAATTCTACGTTGATTTGTCCGGTGATCGATTCATAGCCGTTTTTTACAGAAGAGGCTCCTTTGCTTACTTGTATGCTCTGCATCCACGGTCCGGGTATAAATCCCAAAGCAAACGGGGCTGCCGCTCCGCGATAGTTGGGAATGTTTTCGGTGAGTATTTGCACGTAGGTGCCTGCCAGCCCGAGCAGTTTTATCTGCTTTGCGCCGGTTGCTGCATCGGCATAGCTCACATCGACCGACGGATTGGTCGTAAAGCTTTCGCCCAGATTGCAGCAAGCTGCCCGCAACAGCTCCTTGCCGGTTATCATATCTTCGTTCATCACGCTACTACGCATCTTCATGGTACCCGGTCGGCGGGTCACCACATTTACTTCTTCCAGTTCTACTTTGGCAGTATCGACCACCATGCCGTAGACTTGTGCATGTAGTGAGAGTGTAACAAAGAGTATATATTTGTTCATATTACACCTCCCACACCTTGCAGAGCTTATTGGTAACCATATAGACTACATACGTGCGCATCTTGTAATTCACAAATTGGCGGTTGATGTCTGCGGCATAGCCTTTCACCTGCGCAATATCCTCTTCGCGGGGGGCAGTGAGGGCTTCGACAACGGCTTCGTCTTTCGCTTTGAAATACTTGAACTCCACCACACGGCAATCGTTGTGAAACGAGGTGCCGGGCAGACCTTTCATCACCAAGTCGGGGCGACCGGAGGGGTAGTTTGATTCGATGGCAAAGGAGTAGGAATCGCCCAAATAGTCCGACCAGAGCCAGAAGAAGGCGCAACGGACAAAGTTCTCGTTGATCTTGTCGAACACTTGGGCGGGGAGTATGCGGATGTATTCCTCGAAGAAACTTTGCACCAAGGGTTCGAGGGCTTGGTTCTTCAGGAACGCTTGGTAGGCGGGCATCTGGCGGGATGAATTATACTTTACGTGGTTGATTTGGTTGTAGTAATCCATGTAGATGCTGCGCATGGTGAGGTTGGGCAAGGTCATGGCTGCCCGATCTTTGAGCGTGGTCATACCCAAATAGAAGAGGCTGACGGGATAGAGGTTGCCGTCGAGCAGCGTCTCTTTGTTGAATTTGCTTTGCAGGAATTTCCGGGCATAAGGAAGCTGCTCGTCAACAATCAGCTTGTTGAGCATCTCTTGTGCATTGTCCATCTTGCTTGTCAAGCGACGTATCCAGCCGATGTCGGTGCGCAGATTGTTGTCGATTAGCTCGTCGGGGATAGCGCCTCGATTATCGGAAAATTTCTTAAAGAAGTAGGTGAGGCTTGTCGGATTGAACAGCGGTCGGGCATCGGGACGGAAGCGGTAACCGTCGTAGTTGTCAATGAGAAGCGACCAGAGTTCGTCGAATGAATTGTTGTTGTCATCATAATTGTCCATGACATAATGCAGGTAAGCGGCAGCTTCCTCGTGGGTAAACCCCATCATTTCTATATAGTTGGGTTCCAAGGTGAGAAACTCGGCAATGTTGTAGCC
>JAISIN010000123.1 GCA_031262085.1 Prevotellaceae bacterium | reverse complement strand
GAGTACGATGCCACAGGTACCTTCGAGGCGACCGAAGTATTGGTTTCTGCCGAAGCCACGGGCAGATTGCTGCAATTCGATGTAGAAGAGGGATTGACCCTCACCGCCGGACAACAAGTCGGGTTGGTAGATACCGTGCAACTGGCACTGAATAAACAACAACTCGAAGCAGGTGTACGCTCCGTAAGCGAGCAGCGACCGGACATTTCCTCGCAGATTGCTGCCACCCGCACCCAACTCGATGCTGCCAAACGCGAGCTGCACCGCACGGAGAACCTGCTTGCCGCCGGCGCCGCCAACCCCAAGCAGCTGAATGAAGCCGAAGACCGCTATCGGGTATTGCTCGCGCAGCTTGCCGCGCAACAATCATCCCTCCACAACAGCGACCGCAGCCTGACGGCGCAGACGCAATCCGCCGACGTGCAAGTAGCGCAGGTCTCCGACCAACTCCGCAAATGCCGCATCGCCGCCCCCATTGCCGGCACCGTACTTGCCAAATATGCCCAAGCAGGCGAATGGACGGCTCCCGGCGCCCCCCTCTTCAAGATGGCAGACATCAACAACATCTATCTCCGCACCTACATCACCTCCGAACAACTTGCCGACGTAACCCTCGGACAATCCGTAACTGTCTACTCAGACTATGGAGCCGACAAGCAACAAGCCTACTCCGGTAAAGTCACATGGATTTCGCCTACCTCAGAGTTCACCCCCAAGAGCATTCTTACGAAAGACGAACGCGCCTCATTGGTCTATGCAGTGAAAATTCTCGTCCATAACGACGGACTGCTGAAGATTGGGATGTATGGAGGAGTGATATTTGAAACGATAAAAGAATAGTAAATATAGAAGAATATGACGCAACAAGAACAAGTAGCAGATGCGATGAGAGCCAATGGCGGCTATGCAACATTTAATCAGCTTAATAAATTGGTAGATTTCTCCGGTTGGGAAACAAAGACACCCGAGGCTTCTATAAGGCGAATAGTTCAACAGAGCAATGAGTTTTTTAGAATAAAGCCGGGGCTTTGGGCATTAACGGGATCAAGGAATGAGGTTCTAAGTAGATTTGAGCTGAAAGAGCCTACTGCAAAAAAAGAAGAAACTTTCAATCATTCATATTATCAAGGTTTCATCGCTGAATGGGGAAATCTAACAAAAAGAAAAACATATATTCCCCCCCAAGATAAGGGTAAAAAGTATGTAGAAACTCCATTAGAGGAGATTGCATCGGTTGAATCATTAGATAAAGTTAATGGGGAAGATGAGGGATACGCATTCACCTATTCTAATCTTCTCCAGAGTGCCAAAAGTGTGGATGTAATATGGTTCAATGAGCGGAAATTGCCTAATTCTTTTTTCGAGATAGAACATACAACCGATATGCAAAATTCATTATCCAAGTTCTTTGAGCTGCAAGATTTTTATGCAGGCTTTTATATTGTGGCACCATTATCACGTAAAAAACTATTCGATAGTAAAATAGGTAAATCCATTTTAAAGCCAATACAATCACGTGTGAAGTTTATAAGCTATGAGGATATTCAACAAAAATATGAGAGTGTATACGGATACCTGGCATTAGAACAATTATTATAATGGCAACATGAATCCCGTCATCACAGCCCATAGCCTCCGCAAAGAGTACGGCTCCCTCTCCGCCCTGCAAGACGTCTCCTTCTCCATCCATGAGGGCGAAATCTTCGGCATCATCGGTCCTGACGGCGCAGGCAAGACGTCGCTCTTCCGCATGTTGACGACATTGATGTTGCCCGATGCGGGGCAGGTTACGGTGCTGGGGTTAGATGTGAAGCGTGATTATCGTGCCATTCGCAGTCGCATCGGCTATATGCCGGGACGCTTCTCGCTCTATCAAGACCTGACGGTGGAGGAGAATCTGCACTTCTACGCCACACTCTTCGGTGTGGAGATGAAAGAGAGCTACGAGCTGATTCGCGACATCTACGTGCAGATAGAACCTTTCCGTACCCGACGCGCAGGCAAACTGTCGGGCGGCATGAAGCAGAAGCTGGCGCTCTGCTGCGCACTCATCCACAAACCCGAGATACTGTTCCTCGACGAGCCGACCACGGGCGTCGATCCCGTCTCGCGCCACGAGCTGTGGGAGATGCTGGGCGATCTGAAACGGCGGGGCATCACCATCGTTGCCAGCACTGCCTATATGGACGAGGCACGCCGTTGCGACCGCATCGCTTTTCTGGAGAGCGGCAAGATACGGGGCATCGACACGCCCGACACCATCCTCCGGCAGTATGCCGACATCCTCACGCCGTCGGGACCGACACACAGTGGTGCGCCGAAGGAGGATGAGTATGCCATCGAAGTAGCGGAGCTGACCAAGACATTCGGTACGTTTACCGCCGTCGACCACATCTCTTTTCGCGTGCGCAAAGGCGAGATATTCGGCTTCCTCGGCGCCAACGGAGCCGGCAAAACCACTGCCATGCGTATGCTGACGGGGTTGAGCATCCCCACATCGGGACGGGCTACGGTGGACGGCTACGACGTCTATACCCATTCGGAGGAGATCAAACGTCACATCGGCTACATGTCGCAGAAGTTCTCGCTCTACGACGACCTTACTGTGGCAGAAAACATCCGCCTCTTTGCCGGTATCTATGGCATGACGCACGCCGACATTGCCCGGCACACCGACGAGGTGCTCCGTTCCCTCGGCTTCTCCGACAAGAAGAATGCGCTTGTCAAGAGCCTCCCGATTGGTTGGAAGCAGAAGCTCGCCTTCTCGGTCAGCATCTTCCACAACCCTGCCATTGTCTTTCTGGACGAACCGACGGGGGGCGTCGACCCCGCCACGCGCCGCCAGTTCTGGGAGCTGATCTACCAAGCCGCCGCCCGCGGCATCACCCTCTTCGTCACCACCCACTACATGGACGAGGCGGAGTATTGCGACCGCATCTCGATGATGGTCGACGGAAAGATTCGCGCCATCGACACCCCTGCCGCCCTGAAGCAGCAATACGACGCGGCGGATATGGACGAGGTGTTTCGCAAGTTGGCTCGCCATGCCACCCGCAAATCCGACTGATATGAAGCAGTTTGCCGCTTTTGTACGAAAAGAGTTCCTTCACATCTTCCGCGACAGCCGCACGATGTTGATACTGCTCGTCATGCCTGTGGTGCAGATGATCCTGTTCGGCTTTGCCATCTCCACCGAGGTGCGCAACGCCTGCGTGGCAGTGTTGGATGAAGCCAAGACCACCGAGACCGTGCGACTGACCGACGCCTTGCAAGCCAGCGAATACTTCACCGTGATGCCGGTGCGCACTCCCGCCGAAGCAGACCGACTGTTTCGCGAAGGCAAAACGGGACTGACCGTCATCTTCAAACGGCAGCCGAACAGTGCAACCCAACCCATCGCGTGCCAACTCATTACCGACGCTTCCGACCCCAATCAGGCAACGATGCTCTCGGCTTACGCTTCGCAAATAATTAAAACCGGAAGCATAGGAGCCGGTCATTTTCAATATTCGACGTTCAATGTTCAATCAACCACAAGGATGCTTTACAACCCGCAGATGCGCGGCGCCTACAACTTTGTGCCGGGCGTGATGGGCTTGATACTGATGCTCATTTGTGCCATGATGACCAGCATCTCCATCGTGCGCGAGAAAGAGACGGGCACGATGGAGGTGTTGCTCATCTCGCCCGTCAAACCTCTTTACATTACGCTGGCGAAGATTGTGCCCTACTTTGCCCTGTCGGTCGTCAACCTGACGACGATACTTCTGCTCTCCTACTTCGTGCTGAACGTTCCGATAGCGGGCAATCTCGGCGTGCTCATCTTCATCTGCCTGCTCTACATCGCCCTCTCGCTCTCCATCGGCATACTCATATCTAATATCGTAACTACGCAAGTCGCCGCCATGCTCATCTCGGGCATGGTGATGATGATTCCCACCATGCTGCTTTCCGGCATGATATTCCCGATAGAGAGCATGCCGCCGATCTTCCGGTGGCTTTCCGCCGTCCTGCCTCCGCGCTGGTTCATCGATGCCGTCAAGAAGGTGATGATACAAGGCGCCGGTATCGCCTTCGTGTGGAAGAACATCGCCATACTGGGCGGCATGACGGCGTTGATACTGGTCGTTGCACTTAAGAAATTCAAGACACGCTTATGATACGCTTCCTCTTAGAAAAAGAGTTCAAGCAACTGTTTAGGAATCCGTTCCTGCCTAAGTTGATCGTTATCTTGCCGATGACCATTCTGCTGGTGTTGCCGTGGGCGCTCAATCAGGAGGTGAAGAATGTGCGGCTGGATATAGTGGATAACGACCATAGCAGCACTTCGCGGCTGCTGCGTGAGAAGATTGTGGCGTCGGGGTATTTTCGGCTCAACGCTGTGCCGACCTCCGGCGAAGCTGCGCTGACGGATGTGGAGAGAGGGAGCGCCGATGCCATACTTGAGATTCAGCCCCACTTCGAGAAGGCACTGATGCGCAAAGAGAATGCCCGGGTGCTCATCTCGTCGAACGCGGTGAACGGCACCAAAGGCTCGCTGGCGGCAGCCTACCTGACGGAAATCGTACAACGCTTCGCCGCAGAGCAAAACGCGCAACTGAAGCCGGCGGTCGATGCACCCGTACTCTCCGTGCTGAATCGCTTCAATCCGCGCCTCGACTACAAAGTGTTTATGATACCCGCCCTGATGGTGATGCTGATGACGATGCTCACCGGTTTCCTTCCCGCCCTGAACATCGTAGGCGAGAAAGAAGCGGGTACCATCGAACAGCTCAATGTGACGCCGTTGAGTAAGTTCGCCTTTATCCTCGCTAAACTGATACCCTATTGGGTGATTGGTTTCGTTGTGTTGAGCATCTGCATGGGCATTGCGGCATTGGTCTACGGTTTGACGCCGGTCGGCTCGCTGCTTACCATCTATCTCTATGCAAGCGTCTATGTGTTGGTGGTGTCGGGGTTGGGATTGGTCATCTCCAACTATTCCAATACACTGCAACAGGCGATGTTTGTCATCTTTTTCTTCGTGATGATACTGGTGTTGATGAGCGGACTGTTTACGCCCGTAAGCAGCATGCCGCACTGGGCGCAACTGCTCACTTACGCCAATCCGCTGAAATACTTCATGGAGGTGATGCGCGGCGTGTTTCTTAAAGGCAGCACGATAAGCGATCTGTTGCCGCAACTCTTTGCGCTGTCGACATTCGCCTGCTTCTTCAATCTGTGGGCAGTGGTCAGCTATAAGAAAAGGAGTTGAAGCAAATTCGCTGCAGTAAAGACTAATCCTCCTCCCAATCTCGCATGCCGTCGCTTCACCCATTCGACCGAGTTTATAATCTGGGTTACACACGGGGATAGTCAACCCTCAATGCTAATCGCATTAGATTTGATGCGGTTGCCCTGATTGAAAACGCTTGAGTAAAAAGTATCACTCTCTGAAAGCAGATTTGCAACGTTTACAAGATGAACTGTCTGCCAACCCTACCACCGCCACCACAATTCACCATGTTTCGTCAATGGGTTATATGTCAGCAATTCTGATTACTAACTCCTCTATAGGTTTTATGTCATCAATTTTACTCTCTAACTCCTCTAAATGTTCTATCAGCAGTACTATTGACAGCATTTTATTTGCATTTTCTGAAACTTTTTT
This sequence comes from Prevotellaceae bacterium, assembly GCA_031262085.1. Classification (GTDB taxonomy): domain Bacteria; phylum Bacteroidota; class Bacteroidia; order Bacteroidales; family Bacteroidaceae; genus Bacteroides. Next base: position 4,320 of record JAISIN010000123.1, on the reverse strand, counting down.
GAGACTATCAATATCGTATAGACGAATTGTGTCACGAATTGCTTCTACCAGTCGTCTCTTTTCGCTTTCAGTCTGCTTTATCGACGGATTTTCGGAAAATAAATTCAACAAGGAATGTGCTTCTCTATCTATTCGAGCAATCGTAATTAATGCTTCATCTGTCAAGACATGATCACTTGCATTTAATATATGCCAAAGGAGTGCACTTTCGGAATACACAACATGAATCCGAATAAAATGAGGTTGTGCTTTCGCAAGTTCAAGGAGATATTCCGTTCTTTTTATTATTAGTTCTGTTTTTCTTGTCAGATAAACGGGAAGAGCTATTGATAAACCAACGGAAAAAGAGAGCAAGAACGTAATGACATTTGCATCAAGTAAGCTATCTTTAAGCTGAGATAATCGATGTATAAATTCTTTGCACGCATCAGTCATTTTATCATTTGCGTTCACGTCACTTTTGTTTGATTGTGCTTGTTTAGCTGTAGTGTCTTTGCTTGATTCGAGAGCGGTAGTATCATCCAAGTGTTGATAATTAGTTGAATGGATAGAGGGTTGACTAACTGTTGCGGACATTCTATCAATCTCAACAAATGCTTTATCTACCACTATTTTGGTTTCACAGCTAACGAATACATAAAGTATAAATGCAAATATTACGGCTACAATTGTAGATGCAACAATAACATCCCCTTTTAAAAGGAATCTATTAAATCGCTTTATTAATTTGCTGCACATATCTTCTTCACTTTAGCTATTAGTTTATCAATATTGTTACTATTCTTAGGTATTAGTTCTATTGGATCCAATCTACGCTGCCTTATTCGTAACCAGTCTCTCAAATTTGCCACAAAACCTGACGAAATGACTATTTTCTGATATAACTTTTGTCTGTCAGTTTCAGAAAGAGTCATTGATATTTCATCTAAGAATGCCATCCCATACAATGGAGCATATTCATCATATTTAGAGGTGTCTAAACCTGTTGGATTTACTTGTAAGTCCAGTATAACGCAATCAAAATTTCCTTCACACTCCTCCCACCAGCCTAATGCTGCGAGATAAGTGTATGCAACAGTTACGTCACAATCCATGATCGACACCGCCAATCGTTTCTCTACCTCTTTGGCGTAGGAGCCATTATCTTCAACAAATAAAATCTTCTTCATATTTCAGGATCTTTTTAGTCTCAAAAAATTAATATCATTATTCTTCTTTATCAATGTGATAACAAATTCATTTCGATAGGTTGGTTCATTTAACGAGTATTCATACTCCATTTTGGATAACTTCCAACTCTTATCTCGAACTGTATTAACCACTTCCAATAGCTCTTTTGACAAATCCGGTATCTTCTCACCCTGCTGCATGGCATAGTGATACTCAAGCGGTAAATTGGTATCTGCAATCCATACACTTGGTTTACATTCTACCTCATATCCTAACATTTCGCACATTCTTTTCGCCAAGAATAAGCCGATACCCATTCCCTCCTTCTCCTTTTGTTTATCAGGCGCGCGATAAAATAGTTCAAACAGACGTTGACGTTCATCTTCACTTATTGGTTTACCATAACTGACAACAGAAATATGAAACCTTTCGTCGGGAACATAAGGGAGGCTATAATATAGATTAATCCATATTTTGCTACCTCTATAACCATACTTAACTGCATTATCTATCAAATTTGAAAGAATGCGGTTTAAATAGATGATATCTGTATATAATTCACGGGAATTATAAGCAAAATTCCGGCTATTTATTACAATAGATTGCATATTGTCATTGTAAGCTTTCTCATCATACAGCGTTTTCATAGCATAAACCATACGATGTATGTCATGCCACTCCCGCACCATACCATCATTGCTCTTTTTATACAATAAAGATACCCGTTCAAACAATCCATCCAACAGTTTTATACGCTGTATCACATCATACATTACCCTTCGTTCTCCATCCAAATTTTCCACATGTACTACATTCGACAATCTAAAAATCCTATTCAACGGAGATATTACTATCGGCATAATTTGAGCCATTTCATGCTTGGATGTTCTGATCGTTGCTTCAAGTTTTTGCTCTGTATCTATTCTCTGTAACACATTGTAAGATTCCAAGAAAGCTTTATATGCAGACATCAGCCTATCGGAATATGTTTTGAATTGCCCGGGATACCTATCTCTCCAACCTGAATATCGTTCCCAAATTAAAACCCTCATTCTTCCCAATAATAAACTCTGTATGCGGAAAATATCATCGCCTGCCAATACCGACGGTTTAGGCGAAGATAGATATTCTTGAATCTTTATATTTTCGGTCTGCTCATCAGGCAACGCTTTGAAAACAAATTTCGGATAAGATTCCTCATCTTCCGAACTGCCTATTAAGTTGAAAGTCGTTTGCTTAGAATGAACCTCTTCCATCGGGTTGCATTGCGCATATAATCGGATAAACCCGCCGGCATTAAATATCTTGCATATCGATTGAAGCGAACCGTTTAAAATGGAATGGAAATCTTGTTCAGATAGAGGCATATTTGCTTTCTGATTCCCCGCGTTTTGAAACATTTTATTATTGATTTTTTCATCAAATCGCCGCTCCTCCGTTTTAAACTTATCTAAAACGAAATTATTTGCACAAGATAAAACCTCTTTATCTATTCGCTCCTCCAAAGTCTCTATTCTCTCGGTAACGGCATTCCATCGCGTTTCATCCATAGATGACTTATGTTCGTCAAATTCTTCATCTGTAATTTCATTCCTTGCTTCGGAATAATCCTTGAAAATATCTGTTCGTGTCATCCCCTGCTCTATCACTTGACCATGCATTAAAACGGCAACCACTTTCCCAAAATATTGAATTGGAAAAAAATATTCATAAAAACCCGAATAACAACAGCGGTATTTTATATACAATCTTTTGCTTTCCTTAAATCTATTGCTTTCCTTATATAGGTATTCTTCTACTACCAATAAATCTTCATCCTGTATATTGGAGTTATCTTTCTCTTTTTCCATTTTATTAAACTGCTGACAGATACTTTCTAATTGCTCCTTATATTGGATAAAGTCCTCAATAATATGATATGGCAACAAGTTTTTATGATATAATATGGCAATTCTGCTATCAAGCTCAAAACAATGAGGCTCACCCCCGTATTTCTCACGGAAGCACTTACAGCATCTACTAATCGGATATAATCCTTTCGGATCTATTCTTATTATTTTGCGTCCGTCTAATATTTCTCGCAAAAAGTCGTTATCAGTATTTATGACTTCGGTTCGCCCACCAAAGAACTCTCTCTTATCGTATTTTGACGGCACCACTTGGAATAAAGACAAAGTATTTTCTATATCGCGAGAATCTGATGCATCAGTAATAAAGCCGCGCAATGTATCCGCTTCGAATAGACCGTACTCATTCGGAGAATATATTTCAGGACAACCTTGCTTCTTACTAATAAAAGTAGGGTGCATAGGCCACAACTCACATGGCACCTGTTGTTGCTGCTTATCATCGTCAATCATGGAACTATCTTTATACATCATTTGGCTAAAAAATATCAGCGTTAGCTATTCAATTCATCCTACATTGTATTCATAACTCAAATTCATGGCACACATGGGTCATAACATACGGACACAAAAAAAAGCGTGGAACCATTGAGAATTACCTTACTTGAGGCTCTGGACTGCCTTCCACATGGTAATAAACAATAGCCCACGCCTCTGTTATATAAGCCACCGTTGAGGTGAGTATATAGCATTGACGTGAGCGCCCTGTCTATCATCCTATGTGGTTGAAATTGTCCAGATTTCAAGTAAAGGATAATATCATAAACGCTTTCGTTATCAATATGTCATCTTTGACTTCAAATTGCTTCTCTACCAAAGATGCCGCAAATGTACAACTAATTTTTATTCCACAACACCAAATGGCAACTTTTTTGATGCTACAACCGCATTTTCAACAAGTAGAAGCTATAACCTCATTTACATACAATCTTTCCCTACCAAGAAGAGATGATAGAAAGTGAAAAAGCCCCGCCGACAAGCCACAATGACTAATTTGCGCATATATATGGAATTTTAGCACGAACGATTTGTGGGAGTAAGAAATTCTGCTTTACTTTGCGCCACTCTTAGGCTGGGGCCGTTTAAAATAGAGGATAAACCTATACTTTAACACGCGTGGACGTGACTGTTTCCACCCCTACACTTTGGAGCGCCAAGCTAAGGATGGCAGCGAACTTTAGCAATATGAATTATTCTGACAATATCTAAGGGAGAAAGTAGCATTGGTAAGCCTCGGCATGGT
>JAISIN010000122.1 GCA_031262085.1 Prevotellaceae bacterium | reverse complement strand
TGATTGAGGCTTTTTTATTAAAAAAACGTTGATATTATTTTGCAGATACCAATTATTGCACTACATTTGCGCCCACTAAGCAAAAACGTTGTGTGCTCTCTTACTAAGAGATACTACATCACGAGGTCCAAAACCTCTCCATTTTTCTTTCTCATCGTCTTTATACGAACGTATCTATACAATCGCGGCAGTTTACACCTATTTGTGTGTAAACTGCCGTATTTTTGTGCTATTCAGTAGTCGTAATACGCTGTAAATAGCCGGTTGATTTGTTTAAATTGTGGTATGCGGTATTTAGATGAGATTAATCTGATGACGCTTGCACGTCTCGCGCATATCGTCGGGCCAGATGCTGGCTTGTATCTCTCCCACATGAGCCTTGCGAAGATAGAACATGCAGAGGCGCGATTGTCCGATACCTCCTCCTATAGAGAGCGGCAAGGTGTCGTTCATCAGTCGCTTGTGGAAATAGAGCGCCAGACGCTGCTCTTCGCCTTCCTGCCGAAGCTGGCGTTGCAGAGCCTCCTTGTCGACACGGATGCCCATCGACGAAAGCTCGATGCTGCGTTGCAGTATTCCGTCCCACAACAGAAGGTCGCCATTTAGTCCGGGCAATCCGTTTAACCCTTCCGAAGTATAGTCGTCGTAGTCGGGGGCGCGTCCGTCGTGCTTTTTGCCGTCGCCCAGCTTGCAGCCTACACCTATTATAAATACAGCTCCGTACTTGCGGGTGATGGCATCTTCGCGCGCTTTCGGTTCCAGGTCGGGGTAGAGTTGCCGCAGTTCTTCGGTATGAATGAAGTGTATCTTCGACGGCAGGCAGGGTTTGATTTGCGGATACATCTCGTACACCATGTACTCCGTGCGTATCATGGCAGCATAGATACGGTTGACAATCTCTTTGAGGAACTCTACGTTCCGGTCGGGGGCGGTGATCACCCGTTCCCAGTCCCATTGGTCGACATAAAGCGAGTGGAAGTTGCCCAGCTCCTCGTCGGCGCGGATGGCGTTCATGTCGGTATAGATACCGTATCCGATTTCAATGCCATAGTCTGCCAGTGTTACCCGCTTCCATTTGGCAAGCGAATGTACCACTTCTGCCTGTGCGTTACCCATATCCTTGATGGGAAAGCTGACGGCACGTTCTACACCATTCAGGTCGTCGTTGATACCGGTACCTTTCAGTACGAAAAGTGGGGCGGTGACACGACGCAGGCGCAACTCGGAAGAGAGATTCATCTGGAAGAAGTCTTTTATCTTCTTGATACCCAGCTCTGTCTGTTTCAAATCCAACAAAGGCTTGTAACCTTCGGGTATTATCAAATAGCTCATAAAATATAAGTTGTTAATACATTTTGTCAGCAAATATAGATATAATATTTCATAATCACATAATAAACGGTACCTTTGCAGCCATTTATGGTTTTAATATGGCAATGATAGATTTTTCCCGATTCCCTTCTCCCTGTTATATTATGGAAGAAGAGCTGCTTCGCAATAACCTGACACTGATAAAGCGTGTGGCAGACCGTGCCGATGTAGAGATCATATTGGCTTTCAAAGCATTCGCCTTGTGGAAGAGCTTTCCCATCTTTCGTGAGTATATAGGCTGTTCGACGGCAAGTTCGGTGTACGAAGCGCGATTAGCTTTGGAGCAGTTCGGAAGCAAGGCGCATACCTATTCGCCGGCATATACCGAAGCCGATTTTCCGCAGATTATGCGTTGCAGCAGTCACATCACGTTCAATTCGCCGACGCAGTTCCGGCGCTTTTACCCCATGACGGTAGCAGCGGGGAGTGGAATATCGTGTGGCATCCGCATTAATCCCGAATACTCAGAGGTAGAGACCGACCTCTACAATCCGTGCGCGCCGGGCACCCGTTTCGGAGTGACCGCCGACTTATTGCCTGCCAAGCTGCCGCAAGGTCTGGAGGGTTTTCACTGCCATTCGCATTGCGAAGCATCGTCCTACCAGCTCGAACGCTCTCTGGTGCATATCGAAGAGAAGTTTGCCCGATGGTTTCCACAAATTAAGTGGCTGAATTTGGGAGGTGGACACTTGATGACTCGTAGCGATTATCAGGTGGAACACCTTATATATATATTGCGCGGACTGCACGAACGCTATCCTTGGTTACACATCATTTTGGAACCCGGCTCGGCTTTCGCTTGGCAGACAGGCGTACTTGCTTCCGAGGTGGTCGATATTGTAGAGAATCGAGGCATTCGCACAGCCATTCTGAATGTGAGTTTTACTTGTCATGCTCCCGACTGTCTGGAGATGCCCTATCAGCCTGCCGTGCGCAATGCCGTAACAGGCAACGACGGAGGTGGACATACGTATCGGTTAGGAGGTAACTCCTGTTTGAGCGGCGATTATATGGGCGATTGGAGTTTCGACCACGAGTTGCGCATCGGCGAACGTATTGTTTTTGAAGATATGATACATTATACAACGGTGAAAACCAATATGTTTAATGGTATTCACCATCCGGCTATGGCATTGTGGACGCGAGACGGGAAGGCAGAGATGCTCCGACAGTTTGCTTACGAGGATTATCGCGACAGGATGGATTGACGAAAAAAAACTATCAAATGTTTGTCGGTTAAAGGAAAACAATTACCTTTGCATCCGCAAAAGCGACAAGGCGGAAATAGCTCAGTTGGTAGAGCACAACCTTGCCAAGGTTGGGGTCGCGAGTTCGAGTCTCGTTTTCCGCTCATTTTATTGGTTAGTAGACTTATTTACCTTTGCGCCCGGGTGGCGGAATTGGTAGACGCGCACGTTTCAGGTGCGTGTGTTGCAAGGCGTGCAGGTTCGAGTCCTGTTCCGGGCACAAGGTAGGTTGGTCGATCGCTCTTTGAATCATTGAACAAAACAATTGGAGAGGTGGCGGAATTGGTAGACGCGCTACTTTGAGGGGGTAGTGACAGTTTGTCGTGGGAGTTCGAGTCTCCTCCTCTTCACTTGTTTATGCAGTCATTGAAAAAAGAGGTCATGCGGAAATAGCTCAGTTGGTAGAGCACAACCTTGCCAAGGTTGGGGTCGCGAGTTCGAGTCTCGTTTTCCGCTCATACATTTTTTTGTCATTTGGCTTTACGATGACCAAATGCCCAGGTGGCGGAATTGGTAGACGCGCACGTTTCAGGTGCGTGTGTCGCGAGGCGTGCAGGTTCGAGTCCTGTTCTGGGCACAGCTTCTTTGTGAAAAGGAGGGTCATCAATTAGCGGAAATAGCTCAGTTGGTAGAGCACAACCTTGCCAAGGTTGGGGTCGCGAGTTCGAGTCTCGTTTTCCGCTCTCGTTTTGATTATGATTGGATCCCCATTTTTGAAGCGCGGACGATAAGCTTTGCTTGTTGTCCGCGCTTTTTTTGTAACCGCTTATTTTAGTTGATATGGAACTGTAATTCCGAATGCTCTGTCAGGTAGGAGATTAGCGGTTGTCCTACCGAAAGCTTCACCGGACGGGAAATGAAATCGACATTCATACTGCTGTCGTGACTGTCGACAATGCGGAAATAGAGTTCCGAGTTGCCGGGATGTTCGCGGGTGAGGGTCGACAGTTCGGTTATCAGGGTGCTGTCGAGCAGCTCCAGTGGTATCTGGATGGTGATTTTATGGATGAGTTTTTCTTTCACGTCGGGTAGCAAATCTATCGATGCGATTTTCAGTTCCAACTCGTTAGGGTTGTATTGACGCGGCTGACAGCGTGCTCTGATAAAGAGAAACATCCGTTCGCTTAGATACCCTTGGTAGGTGATCCAGTCGTTGCCGAAGAACGGTATCTCTGCCGATCCGGAGTAATCTTCCATTTTGGCGATGCCATAAGGTTTTCCGTTGCGGCTGGTACCTTTTCGCACGGAGGTAACGATGCCTCCCATGGTGATCTCTTTGCCTGTCAGCGCTGCGCGATCTTCCAGTTCGGACATGTGGGTGTTGCAGGCATACTTCAGCACCACGGCAAACTCGTCGAGCGGATGTGCCGACAGATAGATGCCTACCAGTTCGCGCTCTTTATTCAGACGTTCCAAGTCGCTCCACGGTATTGTTTCGGGAATGTCGGGGGTGGCGATGGCTACCATATTTTCGCCGCCGAAGAGCGAATTGGCAGCCTCCACTCGATCGTTTTGATAACGGTAGCCGTAGCGCAGCAAGATTTCGAGAAACGTTTCGTTCTTGGCATTGACGGCAAGGTACTGTTCGCGTTTCAGCTCGGGGAAGTTGTCGAAGGCGCCTGCCAAAGCCAGACACTCTAACGACTTCTTGTTGCACGCCGCCAGATTGACGCGCTGTATGAAGTCGAAGATGCCGGTATAAGGACCGTTTGCGTTGCGCTCTTGTATGATGCTCCGTGCGGCGCTTTCGCCCACGCCTTTGACGGCTGCCATGCCGAAGCGTATGTTGTCTTTGGCGTTTACGGTAAACTTCAGGTTGCTCTCGTTCACATCCGGACCGAGTACTTTGATGCCCATAGCCTTGCATTCGTCCATCAGTTTGGTGATTTCAGTGATGTTCGATAAGCTTCGACTCATGACAGCCGCCATATATTCCGATGGGTAGTTGGCTTTCAGGTATGCCGTTTGGTAAGCTACCCACGAGTAGCAGGTGGCATGCGATTTATTGAATGCATACGAGGCAAACTTCTCCCAATCGCTCCAGATCTTCTCGAGCACTTTGGGGTCGTGACCGTTCTTTTGTCCGCCGGCAATGAACTGCGGTTTCATGTGGTCGAGTTTGTCGCGCAGCTTCTTTCCCATGGCTTTGCGCAAGGCATCCGATTCGCCGCGCGTGAAGTCGGCAAGCAGGCGCGACAGCAACATGACCTGTTCCTGATAGACTGTGATGCCGTAGGTATCTTTCAGATATTTTTCCATGATGGGGATGTCGTACTCTATGGGTTTCCGTCCCTGTTTGCGGTTGATGAAGTCGGGGATGTAATCCATCGGTCCCGGTCGATAGAGCGCATTCATCGCGATTAAATCTTCGAAGGTAGAGGGTTGCAGTTCGCGCAGGTACTTCTGCATACCTGCCGATTCAAACTGGAACGTACCGACGGTGCGTCCGTCGCAATAAAGCTTATAGGTGGCAGGGTCGTTGAGGTCGATATGGTCTATGTCTATCTCTATCTTTCGATGTTCGCGTATGTTTTCGAGCGCCTCTTTGATGATCGACAGTGTTTTCAAGCCCAGAAAATCCATCTTAATGAGTCCTGTCTCTTCGATGACCGAACCCTCGTATTGTGTGACGACCAACTTGCCGCCCGCTTCTTTGTCGTCGGCGGTGCATACGGGTACCCAGTCGGTGATGTCGTCGCGGCAGATAATGGTTCCGCAGGCATGTACGCCGGTTTGTCGGACGTTTCCTTCGAGCATCTGTGCGTACTTCAGCGTGTCGCGTATGAGCGGGTCGTTAGAAACGGTTTCGGAGCGCAGTTCGGGCACATACTCGATGGCATTTTTCAGATTGAGCTTCTTATCGGGAATCTTGTCGGGCACCATTTTAGCCAGTCGGTCTGATTCGGTAAGCGGCAGTTTCTGTACACGTGCCACATCCTTGATAGCCATCTTGGCAGCCATGGTGCCGTAGGTGATGATGTGAGCCACTTTCTCTTGTCCGTATTTCTCTGTAACCCAGCGGAGCACATCGCCTCTTCCGTCGTCGTCGAAGTCGACGTCGATATCGGGCAGAGAGATGCGGTCGGGGTTTAAGAATCGCTCGAACAGCAGATCGTATTTGATCGGGTCTATGCGTGTGATGCCCAGACAGTAGGCTACTGCCGAACCGGCTGCCGAGCCGCGTCCCGGCCCCACCGACACGCCCAATTGGGTGCGGGCAGCGTCGATAAAGTCTTGTACAATCAGAAAGTAGCCGGGAAAACCCATGGTTTTCATGATGTGCAGTTCAAATGTCAGCCGTTCTTTCACGTCGTCGGATAGCGGATCTCCGTACACCTCCTTAGCGCCGTCCATGGTGAGCTTGACAAGATAATCGGCTTCTAATTTGATGCGGTATAGTTTATTTATGCCTCCCAGACTTTTGATCTTCTTTCGGGCATCCTCTTCGTCGAGCACTACATTGTTGTGCTCGTCGCGGGTAAATTCGTCGAACAGCTCCTGTTCGGTGTAGGTGCGGCGATACGTATCTTCGGTACCAAACTCTTCTGGAATGGGAAAGGTGGGCATGATGGGGGCGTGGTCGATGGAGTAGGTCTCGATTTTATCCAATATCTCCATGCTGTTTGCCAGCGCTTCGGGTACATCGGCAAAGAGTTCGTTCATCTCGGCAGTGGTTTTCAGCCATTCCTGTTTGGAATAGAGCATGCGGGTCGGGTCGTCCAAATCCTTAGAGGTAGCGAGGCATATCAAGCGGTCGTGTGCTTCGGCATTTTCTTCGTTGACGAAGTGTACGTCGTTGGAGCATATCACCTTAATTTGATACTGACGGGCATACTCCAGTAGTTTGGCGTTCACCTGTTGTTGCAGCGGATACGCCTCATGGTTGGCACGGGGCACGGTGGCTTTGTGGCGTTGCAGCTCCAGATAGTAGTCATCGCCGAATAGCTGTTTGTACCAGCGTATCGCTTCTTCGGCTTCTTCGTATTGTCCGTCTCTGATTCGGCGGGGCACTTCGCCTCCCAGACAAGCTGAGCAGATGATGAGTCCTTCGTGATACTTCTCTAACTCGGTGCGGTCGGTGCGGGGGCGCATGTAATGCCCTATTGTCCACGAGCGCGATACCAATTTAACGAGGTTATGGTAGCCTTTCAAATTCTTTGCCAGTACAATAAGGTGATAACCGCCCATATCGGGCTTGCCGTCGCGGTCGTTCATGGTGCGTCGTGCCACATACATTTCACATCCGATGATGGGCTTAAACTGCTTACCTGCTTCGACATTCTTATTTTTTTTGTTGACGTAGTTGGTGAACTCTTTAATAGCGAACATATTGCCGTGGTCGGTGACGGCTATGCCTTTCATACCATCTTCCATTGCCTTGTCAACCAACGCGCTGACGCTTGCCTGACCGTCTAACAGAGAATATTGGGTATGAACGTGCAGATGAACAAAATCTTGCATATACTGTTTCCTTTAATCAAAATGAGGGGTAAATGTACAAGGTCTTGCACATTCTACAAAAGGAAACCGCAAAAAGTTATCCACGGACGTAGCTTTCTCCTTAAATATTTGTTTCATTCTTAAAATAACCTTATTTTTGCCGATAATTTGCATTCTAAAGAACAAGAACAACTTACATGCGTCATATAAAGAAACTGAAGAAGATACGTATTCATCGTGAAGGCACACACACGTTAGCCGGTAGTCTGTTGTTACTGCTTGCTATCAATTTCGCTCTCTATTACGGCATAGAGAATAAGATTCCATTCTATTTATTCGCTTTAACAAGCCTTGTCTGCTATGGTATGCTTGTTAATTTCTTCCGTTGCCCCATCCGTCTGTTCGGACAAGAGGATACGGAGGGTATTGTAGTCGCGCCGGCCGACGGGAAAGTAGTGGTGGTTGAAGAGGTCGATGAGCACGAATATTTTCACGACCGCCGTTTGATGGTATCTATCTTCATGAGCATCATCAATGTGCACGCCAACTGGTATCCGGTCGACGGTGTTATTAAGAGGGTAGAGCATCAGAACGGTAAATTTATGAAAGCTTGGCTGCCCAAAGCCAGCACCGACAACGAGCGTTCGATGGTAGTGATTGAAACTCCCGAAGGGGTAGAGGTGATGGTGCGTCAGATAGCCGGAGCCATGGCACGTCGCATCGTGACTTATGCTGAGAAGGGCGAAGAGTGTTATATCGATGAACACTTGGGATTTATCAAATTCGGTTCGCGAGTAGATGTGTATCTGCCGGTCGGTACGGAGATATTGGTCACTATCGGGCAATCGACTACCGGTAATCAAACGGTGATAGCCAAACTAAAACAGTCGTTATGAGTAATTGCATGACCCGATATATTCCCAATACATTGACCTGCCTGAACCTCTCGTCGGGGTGTATTGCTTGTATCATGGCGTTCGAGTATCGGTACGAGGAGGCGTTCTTGTTTATCATTATGGGTGCCTTGTTCGATTTCTTCGACGGAATGGCGGCACGTTTGCTGAAAGCCTACTCCAACATAGGTAAAGATTTGGATTCATTGGCTGATATGGTAAGCTTCGGGGTGGCTCCTTCGTTGATTGTTTATTCGTTGTTGCGTGAGATGACCGTTTCCGATACGGGCATGATCGATTCGTTCTTACCCTATTTGGCTTTTCTGATAGCTGTGTTTTCGGCGCTTCGTTTGGCAAAGTTCAATAATGACAGTCGGCAATCCACCTCTTTTATAGGTTTGCCGGTACCTGCCGATGCTTTATTTTGGTCATCGGTAGCAGCGGGTGCACATGCTGTATTGATGCATTCCGGCTTTCATCCGATTTATCTATTGCTGTTGGTGGCGCTTTTCTCCGGGCTGTTGGTATCCGAGATTCCCATGTTCTCCCTCAAATTCAAGAGTCTGTCGTGGCAAGCCAACAAACTCCGCTTCTGCTTTTTGCTGGTGTGCATTCCGTTATTGCTATGGTTGCAGGTGGCAGGGTTTGCTGCCATCGTTATCTGGTACATTTTGTTGTCCCTCCTCACTGCACGTCGTGCTAAACAAAAGGATTGATGCGATTGTTGTATACTCGATTAAAGAACAATTGTACAAAATAGATAATTACTTATGGGTTTTCTGGGTTTCTTAGCTGTTATATTCATTACTTTTATGCTGTTAGGCGTCAGCCTTATCGGTTCTTTCCTTCGGGCGTTGTTCGGAGGAGGACGTCGTACTACTACTTCTACCACCGATCGCAATGCAGACGACCGCGTTAAGTACTCCCAAAGCAAGACGCCTCATCGGGAGAAGTTCTTTTCTAAAGATGAAGGTGAATACGTTGAGTTTGAGGAGGTCTGATTATCGTCTCATCTCATGCTCCTGAAAGAGCGTGGGATAATCTTCCATTGCTTTTTGATAAATCTCTTTGAGGATTGTCTCTCTGATCCAACGCGACTTGTTGGCGATTTTATATTTCTTCAGGTAATGCTCTATAATATTTAGCTCTTCGTCGTTGAGCATGCAGTGCATACGGTGCTTCCGTAAGGAAGTACCGAGTGGCTTTTTAGCCTCCTTCTTACCTTTCTTTTTTGCGACACTTTTCATATTTCGCGCAAAATTACACTTACTTCTGTAATTACAAAGCAGAAATAGTCTATTTTTGTGCGATAATCCATCGTTTATATGAATATTCAATTAGCGGAAACCGATTCGACCAATCGGTACTTAAAGCAGCTTTGTTTAGATCGGGGTGAAGCCGTAGAGGAGCTGACCACTGTCACTGCCACCTGTCAGACAGCCGGACGCGGACAGCGCGGCGCCGGTTGGGAAGCCGAAGCGGGCAAAAACCTCACTTTTAGCTTTGTACTCTATCCGCACTTTCTCGAGGCGCGTCATCAGTTCTTGCTATCGCAAATAGTTTCTCTTTCCGTCAAGGAAGAGCTTGATGAATACGTGAGCGATGTCTCCATCAAGTGGCCTAATGATATTTACCGGAAAGAGAAGAAGATATGCGGCATTTTGATAGAGAACTGTCTGGACGGGAAGCTTATCGCACAAAGCATTGCCGGTATCGGAGTGAATGTCAACCAAGAGCAATTTCAGAGCGATGCCCCCAATCCGGTATCGTTGCGGCAAATTACCGGACAGAGCTACGATTGTTCGCTCTTATTGGCAGGTATCATGAATCGTGTAGCAGGCTATTACCATTTGTTGCAGAGCGATGTGTCGGGGGAGCAGGCGCGTTATATAGCGCATCGGTATGCAAGTGCTTTGTTTCGTCGCACCGGTTATCACCGCTATGCCGACGCTTCCGGAGAGTTCCTTGCCCGCCTGCTGTGGGTAGAAGTCGACGGACGGTTTGTGCTCGAAGATGAAGCCGGCACGATTCGCAGCTATCTTTTCAAAGAGGTGAGGTATATTCTTTAAAACTCTGCCGTTAGTCGTACATTCAGCCTGCGCCCTGTCAGATAATTGGGCACTGCAAACCGGCTACCGGCTGTATCGGTTACCCAGTAGTAGGAATTGACGTTGCTGATATTGAGCAGATTGAACACATCGACACCCAACCAAAGGTGATGAAGCCCGAACCGTTGGGCAGACAGCTCACTCCGGCGGATAAAGTTATACGATAACCCTATGTCGACCCGCCGATAGGGGGGTGTGCGAAACAGCGCCGTTTCGCGTCCGCTGTGCGGCGGACCGAAAGGCAATCCGCCTGCCAGCGTAGCTTTCAGATTCATTGTCCAGCGGCGACTGCCGGGGAAGTAATCGGTGAAATAGAGTGAGAGGCGATAGCGTTGGTCGGTAGGGCGGGGAAGCCATTTGCCAAACAGCTTCTCTTCGGTCTTCATTAGCGAGAAGGTGAGCCACGAATCGGTACCTGCTACAAACTCTCCGAACAGTTTCATATCTAATCCCGTTGCATAACCGCGCGACAGGTTGCGACCGTAGTAGCTGATGCGCACGTTGTCTATATTATAAGGTATCAGATTACTGAGCGCCTTGTAATACACTTCAGCCGTAAAACGGAAGGGGCGGTTCAACATTCGGAAGTGATAGTCGCCCCCTGCCACCAAGTGCAGCGAGCGTTGCGACTTGATGTGGCGATTGAGCACGACTGTGGCAACACCGTCGACCATTGCGGTGTCGCGAAACTCTTTGTAGAACGGAACCTGATAGTACACACCTGCCGCTACCCGTAGGGTGAAGCGCTCGTTGAATGTCGGTATCAGCGCCAGTGAAGCGCGCGGACTGACAAGCCATTCTTTGTTCCAGCTCCAGTAGCTACCGCGTATGCCGGCAATAAGGGTAAACAGTCCGGCTGGTGAGCGGAAGCGGTAACTGTCTTGCAGATACAGAGAGGTGCGGGTACTCTGTATACGGTTGTTTGAACGGAGGGCGTAGGACAGTTCCGGTCCGTCGGGGATGTGTGGCAGCGAATAGCCGGCAGAATCGCGCATCTCCCATTCGCTGATGCGATCTTTGATCCGTTCGCGGCGTATCTCGGCGCCTGCCTGTAAGGCATGGCTTTTTATCTGTTGGTGGAGGGTGAGCGACAACCTTTGCACATTGGCATTGAGGTAGTTGCGGGCATGCTCCATATAGGTTCCCACACCTATGTCGTCGGCAGCTTCGGTGTCGCTGAGCCAGTATTGTCCGGTAATGTCGTAGGTCTCTTGTTCGCGGGTGCGAAATGCCGAGGCTTGCAGCGTGAGTGCTGTCGCCTCGGTAGCATGCCAAGTGGCAGTAGCGGCGCCGAAGAGTGTGCTGAACCGGTCTTTCTCCCGTCCGTCGAAGTAGACTTTGAATGTTTGTACATGGTCTATCGTTCCGAAGCGGGTATAGCGATCGGCAGGCTGAAATTGATACTTGTTTTCGGCAATGTTGCCGATGACGCTCAATTCCCAGCGTCGGGAAGGTGTCCAACAGAGATAAGTCTGATAATCGAGATAGCCGGGGTTGTACTCGCCCCGTGTATCGAGTGTGCCCAGCAGATAGCGGTTGGTCTGGTAGCGTAGCGCATGGCTCCACGTCAGTCGCTTATCGCGGGTCGCCACTCCGGCATACACCGATGCTCCCAACAGGCTGGCGGTGGCGGTGGCTTCTGCCTTTTCGGGCTTGCGGTATGTGATGTCGAGCACGGACGACATGCGGTCACCATACTTGGCTTCAAATCCTCCGGTAGAGAAGGCGACCGATTGTACCATGTCGGGGTTGATAAAACTAAGCCCTTCCTGTTCGGCAGAGCGGATGAGCAGCGGTCGGTAGATTTCGATGCCGTTGACATAGACCAGATTCTCGTCGAAGCTCCCCCCGCGCACGTTGTATTGCGAGCTTAGTTCGTTGTTGCTACTTACGCCGGCTTGTGTGGCAATCAGCGCTTCGATGCGGCTGCCCGAGACATCGGGCATTAGCTTGCCTGCGGCGACGTCTATCTGTTGGGTAGCGCCGGTTTGCCGACGTCGTTCGCTCACACTGACTTCACTCAGTTCGAAGTGTATAGAGGGAAGCGTGATGTCCAAACGGATGTTTCCTTGCGGACGTATCAATGTCCGTCGCCGCGTCTGATACCCCAGCATGGAGAATACAACCGTTACACTGTCGCGACGATCGAACTTGAGCGAGTAGCGCCCTTTCAAGTCGCAGACCGTGCCGATAAGCGTACCCTCCAGCCGGACAGCAGTCAGTTCAATAGGTGTACCGTCTTCGTCGGTTACCACTCCTCCTACCTTTACTGTTTGGGCAAAGGTGGAGTTCATGCTCGTCAAGAGTCCTATAAAGAGCAGAAGTTGCTTCATACTGCTTTAACGGGAAAAAGCGGCAAAACGTATGCGACCGCTACATTTGTGCGAATAGTCTTGACGGGCGAATTAGAATGCTACCAGGATGCGGAACACTTTACCCGGCTGTTCCGACCAGCTTTGTACCGCTTGTGCCGCTTCTTCGGGCGTAACAACAGCCGATATAAACTCTTCTACCGGACAACTCCCGGTTTGCATGTAGTGAATCACGGCGCGAAAATCTGCCGGCAGCGCATTGCGCGAGCCGTAGATGTTCAGCTCTTTTTGTACGAACAGCTTGGTGGTTAGCGGCACGTCGCCTTTGGCATATCCGATGCAGACAATTCGCCCGGTAAATCCTACCTCCTCTACTGCCGTTTGGTAGGTGGGTGTACTGCCTACTGCTTCTACCACCACATCCGGACCCAATCCGCCGGTTAGCTCCTGCAACCGTTCGTGTATCGGTTCGGTGCGCGAGTTGATGGTATATCGGGCGCCGATGCGCTGTGCCAGTGCCAGTTTCTCATCGTCCAGATCGACGGCAATCACAGTGGCTCCCCGCAGAGAGGCACGTACAATGGCGCCTATCCCGATCATGCCGCACCCTATCACCATTACTATATCTATATCCGTCACTCCGGCTCGGTCGATGGCATGGAAGCCCACGCTCATCGGTTCTATTAACGCGCAATCTTTAGGGGAGATGCCGGGTGCGGGAATAATCTTCTGCCACGGCAACACAGCATACTCGCACATCACACCGTTGCGTTGTACGCCCAAGGTTTCGTTGTGTTCGCAAGCATTGACGCGTCCGTTGCGGCAGGCGGCACATTTGCCGCAGTTGGTATACGGATTGACGGTGACACTCATGCCCGGTTTCAGCAGGTCGGGCACGTTGCTACCCACTGCTTCTATGACCGCTCCCACTTCGTGTCCGGGAATCACGGGCAGTTTCACCATCGGGTTTCGCCCCAGATAGGTGTTCAGATCCGAACCGCAGAAGCCTACGTGGCTCAATCGGATGCATACTTCTTCATCTCCGATGGTTTGCGGCTTGGCTATTTCTACCAGGCTCATTTCGTGCGGTGCGTTGATTTGTACGGCTTTCATTCTTCGCTCATGTTTTTAATGTAAGGGAGGTCTATCAGTTCTTTGAATTCGTAGAACTTACGGGCGTTTTCGCCGAGGAAGAGCGTCTTCTCATCGTCGGTCAGTTCGGCAGATTTGGTTATAAAATCGTATGACATGCGGTAGGTAATGGCTGTGATGGTACGCGGATAGTCCGATCCCCACATCAACTTCTCCATGCCTACCATGTCGGCAGCTTCGCGAATGGCTCGTATGGCTCCTTTGAAAGGGTAGAACTCGTCGTTGAACAACCAAGTGATGCCGCCCGATTCGATAAATACATGGGGATGGCGTGCCAACCGAATTTGATCTTGCCAATTGGGGCGGGTCACCATGCCGAAGTGTCCGATGGCGATGCGCAAGCGTGGAAACTCGGCAATGATCTCCTCCATTTCGGCTACTTGCTGGTTGCCGTCTACCAAATCTATGGAGAGGAACACATCTTTTTCTTCCATCTTTTGAAACATCTGCATCATTTGCGGGGAGGTCAGGCGCAACCATCCTTCGGGAACTTGTAGGCGTTGTGCCGGCACTTTAATGCCTTTGAAACCTTGTAGTATCAGTCGTTCTGCCTCTTTGAGAAATCCCGGTCTGCGATATTCGCACAGTCCGCATACAATGAAACGGTCGGGATATTGTTGACTTACTTTCCACAAGTAAGCGTTTTGGTTGCCGTCGATATACTCTTGTGTGATGACGGCAGCCGATACTTGTGCATAGTTCATGTTGGAGAGAAACACCTCGGCGCTGTTTTTCCCGTCGATCATAAACGGTGGCAACATCTGTCGGATTTCGCCCATAAATTCAGAGCGACCGTTCGGAAGTGTGTGGATGCGCAAGCCGTGCAGCTCGGCGTTTTGCTTCAGCCACAAGTGGGCATGAGCATCTATAATTTTATATTTCATTTTGGGTTATTATATAGTTGAATGTTACGTATTTGCCCAACTGATTCGCATACATTCGCCAATGATCTCCTGTACCTCTTTTACCAGATTCCGGTCGATGGGTTCGTTGGCATATTCAACGTTCTTCCTGACATTGACAGGATTGGCAGAGCTAAAGAGTGTAGTTGCGATGCGGGGGTTGCTGATGGCATATTGTATGGCGAGTTTTTCTATGGGGTAATTGCGCGATGCGCAGTGCTTGGCGGCGCGTTGACAAGCTTCGACCATGGGTTGGGGAGCCGGATGCCAAGAAGGCACCCCCCGCATGGAGAGCAATCCCATGGAGAGTGGCGAAGCATTGATGATGCCCACGTTGTGTGCTTCGAAGAAGTCGAAGAAGTCGTTCAGCTTCTCGTCGCAAAGACAATAGTGGCAGAAGTTGAGCACACTCTCAACGGTTCCGGGCGCCGAGTGTTCTACAATCCATTTCAGGTTTTCCAATTGTAGGTCGGTGATGCCTACATGCTTCACCATGCCTTTGGCTTTTAGCTCGTGCAGAGCGGGCAGGGTTTCGTCGATTACCTGTTGCAGGTTTGAAAACTCTACATCGTGCACATTGATGAGATCGATGTAGTCTACGTGTAGCCGTTCCATACTTTCGAAGACACTATCGGTGGCACGTTTGGCAGAGTAGTCCCATGTGTTTTCTCCGTTTTCTCCGTATCTGCCTACCTTGGTCGATAGATAGTAGTGCTTGCGATCGATGCCTTGCAAGGCTTTCCCCAACACAGTTTCAGCTTTGTAGTGCCCATAGTAGGGCGATACGTCGATGAAGTTCATACCGCACTCTATGGCAGTGTATACCGCTTGTATCGCTTCGGCTTCACGGATGTCGTGAAATACACCTCCCAGTGACGAGGCTCCGAAGCTAAGTGCGGAAACCTTCATGCCGGTACGTCCTATTTCATTGTAATTCATAATTTGGTAGTGTTTTTTTAGTTGGATGATCAAAGACGGACAATACATGAATTAGTTTTGTCTCTGATGCTGCAAAAATACATTCTATTTATTGCATTTCTACATCTGTGATTCTTTTTTAGTTGATTTTATCTCTTTGAAAGGAAGATGTTGCACAGATTTTTGTGTAGGGTTGCAGTGTGGGATGTGCGGCAGGTGGTGCGTATTGGCGTGACTTACGATGTGCAGATGCGGGGCATTACGGAGTGGCAGGTGGGATAGAATGCCACAATTTTTAATATCCAATTTTAAATTAGTAATTTTGCCGCGATGAATACAATAATATTAGGTATAGAAAGCTCGTGCGACGATACATCGGCAGCCGTTATCAAAGATGGGTACCTGTTGTCTAACGTCATAGCCGGTCAGGCTGTGCACGAAGCGTATGGCGGTGTGGTACCCGAGCTGGCATCGCGGGCACATCAGCAAAACATCGTGCCGGTGGTACACGAAGCGCTCAAACGTGCCGACATACAAAAAGAGGAATTGAGTGCCGTTGCCTTTACCCGTGGTCCCGGACTCATGGGGTCGCTGTTGGTCGGCGTATCGTTTGCCAAAGGATTTGCCCGTTCGCTGGGTATCCCGTTGATCGATGTCAATCACCTGACCGGACACGTGATGGCGCACTTCATTCGCACCGAAGGCGAAACACCCGACGAGCCGGATTATCCGTTTCTCTGTCTGCTCGTGTCGGGGGGCAATTCGCAGATCATCTTGGTAAAGGCATACAACGATATGCAGATTCTGGGGCAGACCATCGACGATGCTGCCGGCGAAGCCATCGACAAATGTTCCAAAGTAATGGGGTTGGGATATCCGGGAGGTCCCATCATCGACAAATTGGCGCGGCAGGGAAACCCCCAAGCTTACGCCTTCAGCAAACCTCATATACCCGAGCTGAACTACAGTTTCAGCGGCTTGAAAACTTCCTTCCTTTACTTCTTGCGTGATCGGCTGAAAGAAGATCCTGAGTTCATAGCGCATCACAAGGAAGACCTTGCCGCATCGCTCGAAGCCACCGTTGTAGACATCTTGATGGACAAACTGCGCAAGGCTGCCCAACAATATCAAATCAAAGAGATAGCGCTCGCCGGCGGCGTATCTGCCAACAACGGTTTGCGCAATGCGTTTCGCGAACATGCTGCACGGTATGGCTGGAAAATATTTATCCCCAAGTTCAGTTATACGACCGACAACGCAGCGATGATTGCCATCACCGGTTACTTCAAGTATCGGGATAAAGTGTTTTGCGGAATCGATGCTCCGGCGTATTCGCGGGTGAGTATGTAAAATATAAATGTCATGACCCTCGAACAAGAAATCGGAATATCCTTGCGCCGTCAAGGATTAACCATCGCCACCGCCGAGAGCTGTACCGGCGGCGCTCTTGCCGCACGTATCACCTCGGTGCCCGGTAGCTCGGCTTACTTCACGGGCGGCATCGTGGCATACTCGAATGTCGTGAAGCAGTCGGTGCTCCACGTATCGCCTCAAACTTTGGAACAACAGGGCGCTGTGAGTCGGCAAACGGTTTGTGAAATGGCACAAGGCGTTATGCAGCTTCTGCACACCGACTGCGCCATCGCTACATCGGGAATTGCCGGACCCAACGGCGGAACACCCGACAAACCGGTGGGCACTGTATGGATAGCTGTTGCTTATAAAAATAAAATTGTGACGCACCTACAAAGCGGCGACTGCGGAAGAGTAGAAAATGTGCAGAGAACCGTACAGAAAGCGTTGCAAATAGTGTCTGAAGTGTTGAAAGAGAGAGAAAATAGCAACTGAAACAGAAATAATTTCAGGAAATGCTTGTGCAGTAATAATAAAAGTAGTTACTTTGCGCTCTGTTTGAAGAAAGCATAGATAAAATCAATAAAATATAGATAGAAATGTCGAAGATTTGTCAAATAACAGGGAAGAAAGCCATGATTGGCAACAATGTTTCACACTCAAGGAGACGTACCAAAAGAACCTTTGATTTGAACTTGTTTCGCAAGAAGTTCTACTATGTAGAGCAAGATTGCTGGATCAGCCTCAGCATTTGCGCCAATGGGCTGCGTGTAATAAACAAGAAAGGATTGGATGCTGCACTCAATGACGCAGTAGCCAAAGGATACTGCGATTGGGACAGTATAAAAGTAATCGGTTAAAAAGTAGGAGATACTAATATGGCAAAGAAAGCAAAAGGAAACAGAGTTCAGGTAATTCTGGAGTGCACAGAGCACAAGAATAGTGGTATGCCGGGTACCTCCCGTTATATTACGACCAAGAACAGAAAAAATACCACCGAACGGTTGGAGTTGAAGAAATACAACCCCATTCTCAAACGTGTAACCGTACATAAAGAAATTAAGTAAAGCGTATAAACTATGGCAAAAAAAGTAGTAGCAAGTTTGAAGGACGACAGCAAAGAAGGTCGCGCCTACACCAAAGTGATTAAGATGGTGAAGTCACCCAAAACAGGTGCCTACACTTTTGATGAGCAAATGGTTCTTAACGAGAAAGTACAAGACTTTTTTAAGAAATAAAATCCGGCTTTCGCCTTCGGGCAAGACGAACAAGATAGAGGGGTTAGCGTTCCGTCAAGGTAATGCTAACCCCTATTTTTGTTTTCGGTCAATAAAAAGGGATAGATGTCGCATCTCTTTTGTGGAAAGTGCTTATATTTGTGCGCTTATAATAAACATCTAATACAACCTTTATGATAACTTTTACTATTTGCCTACTCGCCCTTATAGTAGGTTATTTCTTTTATGGACGCTTTGTTGAACGTCTCTTCGGACCCGACGATAGACAAACGCCTGCTTTCAGGAAAGCAGACGGCATGGACTATGTGCCGATGGCAACATGGAAGATATATATGATACAATTCCTGAATATTGCCGGTACAGGACCGATTTTCGGCGCTATCATGGGCGCTAAGTTTGGTACATCGGCATATCTGTGGATTGTGTTGGGAAGCATCCTTTTCGGAGCTACACACGATTATCTTGCCGGTATGATTTCGGTGCGCAACGACGGCGAAAGCCTGCCCGAGTTGATAGGACGATATCTGGGGATGACCGCCAAACAAATCATGCGCGTCTTTACCATTTTTCTGATGATACTGGTAGGGGCGGTATTTGTGTACACTCCGTCAGATTTGCTGGCTAAATTAACACCCGATTCGCTGAATGTCGTCTTTTGGATCGCGGTAGTCTTTATTTACTATCTCATAGCTACCCTGTTGCCGATAGACAAACTGATCGGTAAGATATATCCCCTGTTTGGCGCTGCGCTGCTTTTTATGGCAATAGGTATGTTGGTGATGCTTTATATCAAACAACCGGCGATACCCGAATTTTGGGGAGCCAACGGATTAGGCAATACCTATCCCGATGCTGCTAACTTTCCGGTGTTCCCGTTTATGTTTGTCAGCATAGCCTGCGGAGCCATCAGCGGTTTTCATGCTACACAAAGTCCGCTCATGGCGCGTTGTATGAAGAGTGAGCGAAGCGGACGACGCGTTTTTTACGGCGCCATGATTACCGAAGGGCTGGTAGCGCTGGTGTGGGCTGCCGCTGCCAATGCTTACTTTAGCAAACATGGCATGGGCGAAAACAATCCCGGTGTGATAGTCGACTTCATGACCAAAGATTGGCTGGGGGTAACCGGCGGCATCTTGGCAATACTCGGTGTCGTGGCAGCTCCGATTACTACCGGAGATACCGCTTTTCGTTCGGCGCGCCTCATGGTTGCCGACATGCTCGGACTGGAGCAGAAGAGTTTGCATAAACGGCTGTATATCTGTATCCCGCTCTTTCTGGCTGCCATCGGATTGTTGCTGTTCAGTCTGAGCGATAAAGAGGGTTTCAATCTTATCTGGCGCTATTTTGCCTGGGCTAACCAAACACTGGCATGCTTCACCTTGTGGGCGCTGACGATTTATCTGGTGTACAATAAGAAAGGATTTTACTATTTCGTAACGCTCATACCTGCCTGTTTCATGACTGCCGTCTGCCTGACTTATATCTGTGTGGAAAGTAAGGGCGGACTTGGACTGGGAGTTGCCCATGTCCAATACATTGCTCTGACAGGTGTAGTTGTCGCATTGGTGTGGTTTTCGGTGTGGAAAAGAAAGGCTGTGCAAACAAATAAGGGCGTATAAGTGTTTGTATACAGCATCATTCTGAATATGGATAGTAATCTACGATAAGAAAAGAAGTATGAAAAAAATCAAAAAGTCATCCGGCATTTCCCTTGCTTTACTCCTGTATGTGTCTATTACGGCAGCCTATTTCTTGCCGCGCAACACAGAAATAGACACAACCGAGAAGTATGTTACGGTGGGTGTGGGATATGTCATCGTGTTTGTGTTGTGGCTGGTACTGCGTAAAAAGGAGGCGTTGCAACAAAAGCGAAAGGAGGAGGAGGCTCGTTTTAGAGAGCAGAAACGACAAGAAGCATCTAACATCATAAATGAATCTTAAAGTGAATTTAAATGAAGAAGTTTATTCTATTAAGCTGCCTGTTACTGACCGCTATTGCGGCACAGGCACAGTTCGAGAAGGGAAAATGGATGATTAATCCGTCGTTGTCGGGATTCCAACTGGGCTATGATACCGGTTCGGAGAAGACCTCATTGAACATCCAAGGTACAGGTGGCTGGTTTGTTGCCGACAATCTGGCATTGACCGGATACATAGGCGCTCAATTCTCCGGCGTAGATGTTTTGCAGATTGGTGCAGGTGCCCGATACTATTTTCATCAGACAGGCTTTTTCGCCGGCGCTGATATCGGCGTATACAATGCAGATGATAATACCGACTTTACTTTAGGATTAGAAGGCGGCTACGCATTCTTCCTGTCGCGCACCATCACGGTCGAACCCGGTGTCTATTGGAACATACATAGCGACGCATCGCAGTTTGGCGTGAAAGTGGGATTCGGCTTTTACTTCTGATAGGGATAAACATCTTTTGTTCATTGGTACTCTTTGGGAATGGTCACCTCATTACCATCCCGTTGGGCGAAATAGTGTGGCGACAGCAGTTCGATGCCTTGTTCGTTGCACAAGTCTTGAATGTTGCGATTCAGGTCGGAGTAGATGCGGGGCATCTGGGAGGCATCGTCGATGTAGGCATTGATTTGGTAGATGGCATAGAAATCGTGCAGCATCGTTTCGAGTACATAAGGAGCCGGGGTCTGTTTCACGCCCGGCGTGCGACGGGCAGCTTCCAACAGCAGGTCGTATATCCGTTTCCAGTGTATCTCGAAGCCAAAGCTCACTTCGGTGTGAAGAATCAGTCCGTACTCGCGGGCGGAGGCGCTGTAATTGACGGTGTGCGACGACATGATGAACGAGTTGGGGATCGTTATCACTTCGTTCTTAGGTGTCTTGATGCGGGTTACGAACGGCGTCCGTTCCATCACGTCGCCAATGGTGTCGTTCAGCTTTACGCGGTCGCCCGTGCGGAAGGGGCGCATGTAGGTGGTGACTAATCCTGCCATTAGGTTGCTGATGACAGAACTGGAGCCTAACGAAACAATCAGTCCCACAAACACCGACACACCTTGAAACACGCCCGAATCAGACCCCGGCAGATAGGGATAAATCATCGCTATCATGAACGCATAAAGCAGAAAGCGGATAATCTGGTAACTCGGTTGCGCCCAGTCGGGGTAGAAGCCGTTTATCTTCAGCCGTTCGGCTTCTATTTCGCCTGCCAGATAGCGTATACCTTTCACCACGTAACGGATAATGAGCCATATAATAATGATAATGAAGAGCTTGGGGATGTAGTTGATGATGCTCATCATAATGTTTTTCAACGGATCCCAAATGTAGGAGAATATCCGGTATGCCAAGTCTTTGGTTTGCGGAAAGATAGAAAACAGAATGGGGATGGAGAATAGCAGTTGTATCAAAATGAGCAGATAGCGTGCCGCACTGCACACCGATGTGAGCAGTCGCACCTCTTTTTCTATGTTCAGCAGTTCGTAGTTGCGGAACGATAGCGGCTTGAGTTTCGACCGGCGCAGGCGGATGATGGTGTGCCGCGCATATCGGTACAACCGATTGGTGGCATAGATCAGCGCTCCCTGTATCAGTACTACCAACAGCAGCCAGCCGATGTGTTTGAACAGTTGCGCGATGCCATATTCGCGTTGCAACGCATGTAGCTTGTCGATAACAATCGGGCGGCGTAGCTGTGCCAGCTCGTCACGGGTGGTGTTTTCCCACAAACCGTCCATGTCGGTAAACGATGCGATGACTTTGTCGCCGTACATCAGCTCGGTAGCAATCTCGGTGCTCTCTACATAGACCGAATCGGGGTGGAGTGCAAACCGCTTACCCAACGACAGAATGACTGCCGCCACCTCTTCTGCCCGTAGAGCGGGCGATACGCCGCCCTTCTTGGCATAGATGTTATAGAGGGTATCTCCTTCGACCACGACCGGTGTGGCAGGCGTGATGGCGCGTAGCGAATCGATGCGGTGTTGCTGTCGCACTTTGTCGAGCGAATCCTGTACGATGGTGGCTGCGCGCAATGCCTCCAGCTCCATTCGGAGGTTCATCTCGTTGATGCGCGCCTCGTCGAGAGCGGCAGACAGTTCGTGCAGCGAATCGGCACGCAGGGCGGATAGGGAATCTTGCTGTGCCTGCAACGGTGTTGGGAGGCAACAGCTAAATAGAAGAAGGAGGGATACTATTCTCATTGTTGGGTGTATAAAGGCTTGCGAGGGTTTTAAAATGGGGGCAAAAGTACGAAATGTTTTGTTTTCGGAGCTTATCTGCATTGTGCCAATAATCCGGCGCACGCATCCTCCAGTAAGTCGATGACATATTCGAAGCCGGCATCTCCGCCGTAATAAGGGTCGGGTACCTGATCGGCATCCGTAAAACGGGTGCAGTAATCGGTTATGCAATGTATCTTTTCCCACTCGTCGGTCGAAGGGGCGCGTTCGTGTAACGCATCCATGTTGCCGGCATCCATCCCGATAATCAAGTCGAAGCGGTAGAAGTCATCGGTATGTACGGGGCGCGAACGGTGCGTCAGCCGATAGCCGCGACGACCGGCGTGACTGCGCATCCGGCTGTCGGGAAGTTCGCCCCGGTGATAAGAGATGATGCCTGCCGAATCGAGTGTGAACTCTCCTTCGTATCCGTTCTCTTGTACGAGGCGTGCCATGACGGCTTCAGCCATGGGAGAACGGCAAATGTTACCCAGACAAACGAAGAGTATTTTGCGCGGTTTAGTTATAGAATGCTGTACCATAAATAATAGAATGCTTGTTGTTTTGAATGAGGCTGCAAAGATAATATCAACCAAATGATTTAACGATATCACAGCCCGTTAATTTTTTTCCGAATATGCTTGTAAAAGCCATCGTTGTTCATACAGATGCCCTACAAGACCTTCTGGAGGGGGTGAAGTCAGGTATACGACCAGACATGGTTAAGTATACGACCTTGCCGGCTTGGAGTTGGTTTATACCCCTTCTTCACCGGATATTGTCAGCATAGTTCAGTTTACTAAGGTTCGCTGCCATCCTTAGCTTGGCGTTCCGGGCGTGTGATTATTCAAAATTGCAAGTCGATTATCTAAAAGTATAAGTTTCAGCCATAGGAAGCCTTTAACTTTGCAACAAATAATTATTAATCCCCATTTTACTTACGTACAGACCATGAAAAAAGTCTTTCTCCTGCTACTTCTCGTAGCAATTACCGGTGTGTTTAGGGCACAAAATCCGGTCATTCGCGATCAGTTTTCTGCCGACCCTACGGCACGGGTGTTTAACGGAAAGGTATATATCTACCCTTCGCATGACATTCCCAGTCCCATCGAACGACTGAAAGAGTGGTTCTGTATGGGCGACTACCACGTCTTTTCTTCCGAGAATCTAACCGACTGGACAGACCACGGCGTCATCGTCGACCAGAACAAAGTGCCTTGGGTGGAGCCGGACTCGTACGCCATGTGGGCGCCCGACTGTGTGGAGAAAGACGGTAA
>JAISIN010000085.1 GCA_031262085.1 Prevotellaceae bacterium | reverse complement strand
GTGCATACGGGCGACCACTTGAAAGTAACCGCCAAGGAGCACGACGCCTTAGTTCCCAAATCTACCGAGGAGATCTTCCCCGAGTACTATCTTATCCGCGTGAACGATTTTGATAAAGTCGCTGTCACTCCGTTGGACGAGTGGATCAGCTATTTGAAGACCGGCGACATTCCTGCCGATGCCACCGCTCCCGGTCTGCCCGAAGCTCGGGAAAGAATGCTTTATTACAACATGTCTCCCCAAGAGCAGCGTGCCTATCAAGAACATCTCATCGACCTCGCGATACAGAATGATTTCATTGATGACTATGAATTGGAGATAGCCATAGAAAAGCGACGTGCGGATAATGCAGAGAAGAAAGCCGAAGAGGAAAAGCAACGTGCCGAAGAGGAGAAGCAACGTGCCGAAGAAGAGAAGCAACGCGCAGAAAAAGAGAAGCAACGCGCCGAAGAGGAGAAGCAGTTACGCTACACTTACATTCTCCGCATGAAGCAGCAAGGCTACTCCATCGAAACCCTCATGGACATCACCGGGCTGTCGCGCGAAGAGATCGAATGCTTGTAGTCATGTCCAAATTTTCAGAACGATCTCCCCTCCTTACTATTACCCACAGAATTCGTTATAGAGCCTAAAAAGTGCCGAGCAAGTGGTTCGTCAGGCGTGTCGATCTGCCACAGATTTCGTATCGAAGTAGAATTATTTGCTTGTTAATTGTCGATATTCACTTCGAAAACCGTTGCGGGTCACTCTCCCGGTTATTCACCCATGGAATTATATCGGCAAAGCGGGGTGCTACAATCTTTCGCTCCTGAAATCGACATCTATTCGATAGGGGCAACTCTATATTTCTTGTTGACCGCGCATAGACCTCCCGAGGCGAACGATGTGTTTAATTATGGATTGCCTGCATTTCCCGCCGGATGGAGCGAACGAGTAAAGAATTGCATCGCCCAATCCATGCAACCTCGCCTGAAAGAGAGACCGCAGAATATTGCCGCGTTTTTGGCGCTGTTGGATGGAAAGGCTGTGGTGATGAATGAAGAAACAATGATGTTGCCGGAAGAGGAGACCAAGATATTTGTGAATGAGGAAACCAAGATATAGGTAAATACGCAGTGACACAAGGGTTATGGAAAATAGTGATGGGCGATAATCCCTCCAAATTTAAGAAAGGTGATAACTATCCGGTAGAGTGTGTAAGTTGGAACGATGTGGAAAAGTTTCTCTGGAAGCTCAATGCCGCTACAGGCAAGCATTATCGTTTGCCTACGGAGGCAGAATGGGAATATGCCGCCCGCGGCGGTAATCGTAGTAGAGGTTATATAGTTGCTGATCGCGGCAACTACTCGCCCGGCGGCTTCGACGCCCTTGGCTTCCGCTTGGTGCTGCCTTAGTTTATCTATTTGCGGCATCCCGTCCTTCTCTTGTGAGCTAAAAAGGGGACAGTGAGCCTGCCAAAAGGCGAGCGCGGAGCGCGAAGCAAAAAGGCAGGCGAGCACCAAAAACCAGCGAAGCCGGTCGTTTTTTTTTGATTTTTCCAATATCCGCACGGTTTTATACTCTGCACGGAATATAGCTAAAGATCGTGTTGCAAAATGAGCATAGTTGGGCGGAGCCTATTTTTAACTACAGCCATTCCACCATTGGCTATGGTTATTGAGACAAAACGAATGATAAAATGGAGATCAGGAGTTCTAACTCACAAATTATTAGTATGTTTGTCCCCTGAAATCAACTCATAAACGGAGTAATTATGGAACAGCCTGTACGTTTCTTCCCGATTGGGATACAAGATTTTGAAGAGCTACGTAATCGGAATAGTGTTTACGTGGACAAGACCGATCTGCTTTATCACTTGGTGCAAAGCAGTGCTACCTGCTTCTTGAGCCGTCCCCGCCGCTTCGGAAAGAGCCTCATGGTCTCCACCTTGCGTGCCTACTTCGAGGGCAAGAAGCATCTCTTCGAGGGATTGGCGATGGAGAAATTGGAGAAAGATTGGACAACGCACGAGGTGTTTCATATCTCATTTGCTGATTCCAAATATCCGGGCGATGGAGTGGAGAGTTTGAGTCAGATACTCTCTCTTCATGTTTCCGAGTGGGAGAAAAAGTATGGTCGCAATGAAAAAGAGACCACGTTCGGCGGTCGCTTCGGCGGTCTTATCCAGCGTGCTTATGAACAAACCAAGCAGCAGGTGGTGGTACTGATCGACGAATACGATTCGCCCATCCTCTCCGCCATCGGTGCCGACAAAGAGACGAAGCGCACCAAGCTGCGCGACATCTTGCGCGACTTCTTTAGCCCGCTCAAGAATCGCGGTCAGTATATCCGTTTTCTTTTCTTCACCGGCATCACCAAGTTCAGCCAACTGAGCGTCTTCAGCGAGCTGAACCACTTGGACAACATCAGCATGTTACCCCGATACGGCGCCATCTGCGGCATCACCGAAACGGAACTGCTCACACAACTCAAGCCCGACATTGCCGCTTTGGCTGAGGAGAACGACGAAACTTACGATGAGGCATGCGCCCATCTCAAGCAGATGTACGACGGATACCATTTCGCCCGCAAGAGCGAAGACATATACAACCCGTATAGCATCATCAATGTGTTGAAAAACAAAGAATATGGCTACTATTGGTATTCCACCGGTACTCCCACTTTCCTTGTCGAACTGCTGAAAAACAGCCACATCGTTCCTCAGGAGTTAGAGGGCTACAAAGCTTTAGCCTCCTCGTTCGATCGTGCGGTAGAAACCTTGACCGAGCTGTTCCCCGTGCTCTATCAAAGCGGATATCTCACCATCAAAGCGTATAACCAAGGTATTTATACCTTGGGCTACCCGAACGATGAGGTGCGCTTCGGATTTATCAACTCCCTGTTACCCTCCTATTTGGGATACACGCAGAGTGAGGGCAACGAGGGCATCATAGCCATCAAAGAGAGCCTCGACACCGGCGATGTGGAAACTTGCATGAAGCGCATGCGCGCCTTCGTCGCGGGCATCCCCTACGAAGCCAAGAGCGACAACGAATCGCGCGCCGAAGTGATCTTCTATATCCTCTTCACTTTGTTGGGACAGCTTGTTCAGACACAAGTGCCCACCTCCATCGGTCGCGCCGACGTGGTGGTCAAGAACCGGAATTACATCTACGTCTTCGAGATCAAAGTCCACGGTACCGCCTCCGACGCCCTCGAACAGATAGAGCGGCAACGCTACACCGCCGCCTACGAAGCCGACCCGCGTCCGGTCGTCCGCATAGGCGTGCAGTACGACGCACCCACGCGAACCATTACGGAGTGGCGCGTGGAGCGGTGAGGCATGTGAAGTTATAGGGCAATAAAACGTTATAGTGCCCACATTTTCTGGTATAATTGGGACAAATGGAGGGGACTTCACGCCATAAATCGAGACAAAAACCGGGCTGAAGGGGCTTTTTCAAACTCTTCTGTAGGGCGGGCGGTTTGGAAGACAAAAAGTGGAGAGCTTGGGCGAGCCTAAAAAGTGCCGAGCGAGTGGTTCGTCAGGTGTGTCAATCTGCCACAGATTTCGTATCGAAGTAGAATTATTTGCTTGTTAATTGTCGATATTCAATTGTATTTCCTAATTTTGTGCGCAATTAAATATACACACTGTTTATTGCTTTATAGGTTTAATGATGAAAAACAATAATCAACAACTTCGCCCGGGAACCGTACTGCGCGGTCAACAAGACAGCTATACCATCGAGGAGGTATTGGGACAGGGAGGATTCGGCATTACTTACCGCGCTACCATGTCGGTATGGCTCGAACGACCTTTGGGTAAAATGGAGATAAAGACCAACGTCGCCATCAAGGAGTTCTTCATAGAAGAGTTTTGCGAACGCGATGCGGCATCGGGTACGCGCATCACCGTGTCGAATACTGCTGCGCGCGACAAGGTCGATTACTACCGCAAGCGTTTCACCAAAGAGGCAACGAATGTGTCGAAGCTCAACCATCCGAATATCGTAAAGGCATTCGAAGTGTTCGAGGCAAACAATACGGCATACATTGCGATGGAACATATCGAAGGTACCTCGCTGTCGGAGTATGTACAGAGCCGCGGTTCTCTTCCCGAACGGGAAGCCGTCGATCTCATCCGGCAGGTGGCTGCTGCGCTGGCGTACACGCACAATCAAAAAATCATGCACTTGGATTTGAAGCCTGCCAATATGCTGCGTCGCCCCGATGGCATTATCAAGGTGATCGACTTTGGCTTGTCCAAGCAATATGATATGGAGGGCAAAGGTTCTTCGTCTACTGCGGCGGGTTACAGTGACGGATACTCGCCCTTGGAACTCTCTGAAAAAAGGGGAGTGAAGCAATTCTCACCGGTAAGCGATATCTATTCACTGGGGGCAACTCTGTACTTCTTGCTGACTGCACATACACCGCCCAAAGCGGGCGATGTGCTCAATGATGGATTACCGGCATTTCCCTTCGGATGGAGCAAGCAAGTGAAGAATTGTATTACGCAAGCGATGCAACCGAGAAAGGTGGATAGACCGCAAAGTATTGAACGGTTCATAGCACTATTGGATGGTAAGGTCGTGGTGATGAATGAAGAGACCAAGGTCTTGCCGAAAGAAGAGACGAAGATTTTGGTAAATGAGGAGACCCGGATATTTGTGAATGAGGAGACCAAAGCATATCACGAACCACCGCGACTACCTTTCGAGCCTAAGATGGTATTTGTGCAAGGTGGTACTTTTACGATGGGTAGTTCGAAATGGGAACTGAAACGTGGGAGTGATGAAGTCCAGCACCAAGTAACGCTCAGTAGCTTTTATATCGGTAAGTACGAAGTGACACAAGGTCAATGGAAAGCCGTGATGGGCGATAATCCCTCCTATTTTAAGAAAGGTGATGACTATCCGGTTGAGTATGTAAGTTGGAATGATATCCAAACCTTCCTTCAGAAGCTCAATGCTGCTACGGGTAAACGTTATCGTTTGCCTACGGAAGCCGAATGGGAATATGCTTGTCGTGCGGGTAGTACTACTCCTTTTAATACGGGCAATAACTTGACCACTTCTCAAGCCAATTATGATGGTAATTATCCTTATAACGGCAATGCCGAAGGAACCTATTTGGAACGCACTCAACCTGTAGGCAGTTATTCTCCCAATGCTTGGGGGCTTTATGATATGCACGGTAACGTTTGGGAATGGTGTAGTGATTGGTATGGTAGTTACTCAACTTCTGCTCAGACGAACCCTACGGGTCCGTCTTCGGGTTCTTTCCGCGTGCTTCGCGGCGGCAGCTGGCTCAACGATGCCGAGTACTGCCGCTCTGCCAATCGTAGCGCCGTCGACCCCGGCGACCGCAACTACATCATCGGGTTTCGGGTGGTCGCGTCCGCGCCCCTTTAGTTTACTACTTGTCTTCCGCTCTGTGTTTTAAGCTAACCGGCGAGCCTGCCTAAAGGCGAAGCGCGGAGCGCGAGCAAAGGGGCAGGCGAGCACCAAAAACCGGCGAAGCCGGTCGATTTTTTTTGATTTTCCCATGTCCACACTTATATGCCATTTCATAAGTTATGCTCAACATCCTTCTCAACTCCCGCGACGAGTTAATCAATCTCGACCCCTCTAAAGTGATCTTTTTTGAGGCGGACGGAAACTACACCCACGTTACTTTCCGGAACGACTATCGCACGCTGCTGTACGTGGCGCTGGCGAAGATCGAGAAGCTGCTTGCCCTGTCGGTGCAGGACAACGACAAATCGTTTATCCGCATCGGGCGGAAATACATCATCAATCGGACGTATGTGTTCCGGATTGATATACCACATCAGCGATTGCTGCTGTCGGACATGCACCGGACGCAGGTGTACACGCTCACCCTTGCCAAAGAAGCCTTGAAAGAGCTGAAACTCATATTCATCAATAACGAGAATGACCACGCGCACCCCTAAAGAAAACATAATCAATACTTGCAACATAAAAAAAGAATAAAGATGGAAATCATCATCGGCAGAGAGGGTCAACAACCCTTTCAGATCACAGATCAGAATGTCAGCCGTCAACATGCCAAACTCACGGTATCGGACAACGGTCGTTTACAATTGGAGGACTTGGATTCAAAAAGAGGTACCTACATCATTCCTCCCGGCGGAAAGAGACAGAAAGTGATAAAAGTAGACATTACGCTCGATACCCGTGTCTTTCTGGGCCAAACGTATGAGGTGAAGGTGGAGCAAGTGCTTCGATCTTATCTCGATGGAGAAGAGGCAAAGAAAAAGAAAAAGCAAGAAGAGGAGGAGGCATTTCGTAAATTTAATGACCTCCAGGCGGTCTACGAAGCGTATAGCAAGAACAAGAAAGCGATACAACGCGAAGCGGTC
This sequence comes from Prevotellaceae bacterium, assembly GCA_031262085.1. Taxonomy (GTDB): domain Bacteria; phylum Bacteroidota; class Bacteroidia; order Bacteroidales; family Bacteroidaceae; genus Bacteroides. The sequence continues at coordinate 14,203 of JAISIN010000085.1, read as the reverse complement.
ATGAAAAACTTCTATCGCAGCCTACCCTCCTCCATCGGGTTGGCTGTGGCCTTTGCCCTGTCGATGATTTTCGGAAGCAGCGTGCCGTGGATGCCCGTTGCTCAAAAGATATTGGGCGTATTTGTGATTGCTTTCATTGGTTATACTACTATGCTGGTCTACAATTCTCAAAAAGAGATGCCGGAAAAGCTGGAGGAACTGAATCAGCGGTTTAAGGAGGATTACGTTTGTCCCGTGTGCGGAAACTTTTTGGGAGATATCCCTTTCTCTGCCTTGAAAAAGAGGAAAAAAGTGTGTTGTCTGCAAAATAAGTTGGACACGTGAGAACTAATCTTCGTCAACAACGGGCGGCACTTCGTCCACAACACGGTAAAACAGTTGGAAGCACAGCGAGATACCCATACCTTTGCATACGTTTAATTTAAAAAATGAAATAGTTATGAACCCGGATGAAGAAACAAAACTTGTCCCCGAAGAGGAGCAAGTACCCGCTCGCAACAACAACAGCAGCGAGCAACCCGTGAACAGCAGTGAACAACCCGTGACGCCCACCGGCGGTGCCGGCAAACGGGTCGCGTCGGTGGGAGCAGGCGTCGTAGCAGGCGTGGCAGGCGCGATAGCTGTGGAACGAATCATTCCCTACTTTGAAGCGGCAGAGGTCGATACGACCGACCACGCAACTACCACCACCACCACCGTACCTCAGACCCCGTCCGAATCGGTGGGCACCGTGTGGACTACCACGGAAGACATTTCCGTTGCCACCGTAACAGACGATATGTCGTTCGGCGAAGCATTTGCTGCCGCCCGCAGTCAGGTGGGTGCCGGTGGAATGTTTGAGTGGCGCGGCAAGGTGTACGGCACCTATTATGCCGACGAATGGAACCGGATGACACCCGAAGAGCGGGCAGAGTGGGGGCAGCAGGCAGATGTAGCCGAAGTACTGAACCATTCGACCGATGCCACGTCCCACACGGCGCCCGATGTGCCTCCCCATGCCACAGCCCATGCCGCCCCCGAGGCGAACAATGCCCCGGAAGTAGAGGTGGTGGTAGAGGTTGACCAGGCAAGTGCGCAACCCGATCTCGCAACCGACGGCACCCCCATTGTGGAGGTGATAGGCGTTGAAGCGGTAATGATCGACGGGACGGAGATGACGGCGGTGACCGTAGAGGTCAACGGCGAATACGCGGTGCTGGTCGATGTAGACCAAGACAATATTATCGATTTTGCCATCAGAGACATCAATGGCGACGGCACGATTGCGGAAAACGAAATCGCAGATGTGTCGGACAGCGGAATCGTCATCGACGACGGAACCGGCAATATGGGGTATACGGCTATGGATAGCGGTATGGATATGGATATGGATATGGGAATGAATATGCTTTATGTCTAAACAAATGGAACGAAAAGTCAAATGTCCGCAGTGTCATGCCATATTGATGCCGCCATCAAACATCGGGGATGGTCTCATCACTTGCCCAAGATGTAAATTTAATGCCAAACTGGATCTCTATTTGATGGGCGATGTGAGCGGTGGCGGGCATGGTCCCGGCGGCGTCCCGCCGACCCGACCCCAATCTGACCCTCCGCCCCCCGACTCCCGCAAGGGTTACCTGCGTGTGGCAGCTACCGGCGCCGTTTTCCCGTTGAAAGCAGGAGAAAACGTCATCGGGCGCATCGCGGAAAGCGGCACAGCTGATATCAGAATCAGCAAAGACATATGCCTGAGCCGGCGGCACGTGATTATCGAGGCGGTGACCAAAGTGGGAAGAACCGAATACCACTTGAAGGATATCAACAGCAAAAATCCGATCAAGCTCAACGGCAGTGTCGTGGGGCGGGAAAATGTGGTCGTACTTGAAGCGGGTGACGAATTGATATTGGGTAAAACAGCGGTCTATTTTGAACTCAAATGAAAAAGATATCGATCCGACAACCCTTGTGCTACTCCGAACAGGGAGAACGCGAGAACCAAGAAGACAGCTTCTATCCGGCAGACCCCACGCCGGATAGCCGCGTCTTCATAGTATGCGACGGCATGGGCGGTCATGCCAAAGGCGAAGTGGCATCGCGCACGGTGTGCGACGCGCTGGGCAGCTATTTTGAAAAACATCCGTTGCCCGACAAGATACGCACCGACGAGGAGATGGAGTACGCCATCAACACTGCCATCGACGCCGCTTACGACGCGCTGGACGCTGCCGATAGCGGCGAAGAGGTGAAGAAGATGGGAACCACGCTCACCCTTGTCTGTCTGCACCGTGCCGGATGCACGGTGGCACATATCGGCGACAGCCGCATCTATCAGGTGCGCCCCGCTGCCGAATACAAGCTTCTCTACCAGTCGTCCGACCATTCGCTGGTCAACGACCTCGTGCGCATCGGCGAACTGACACCCGAAGAGGCAAGAATAGACCCCCGACGGAACATCCTGACGCGTGCCATGCAGCCCCATCAAGAGCGACGGAAATATGCGGAAGTCCACCTGCTGAAGGATGTACAGGCAGGCGACTACTTTTTCCTTTGCAGCGACGGCGTATTGGAGCAGCTCACCACAGAGAAGTTGCTGGAAATCCTCTCGGAGAAGGCGACGGACAAAGAGAAGCTCGAAAAGCTGAAAGCAGTATGTCTCGGGAAGACGAGAGACAACCATACCGCCTACCTGATTCCGATAGAGCAGGTCGAAGGAGAGGACGACGACGATACGGCCAACGTAGGGGAGGAGGTTCAGGACGATGAGCCTGTTCAGATTATCGGAGTGGAGAACCCCGCTCCGCAGAAGCGCAGTATATGGCAACGGATATTTAAATTTAAAAGGTCTGCCCCATGAAAACTTCGGAAACCGGCTCTTACGCCACATTCAAAGCGCGTTATCACTACACCGAAGCCGACTACATCGGCGGCGGACGCTACGGAAAAGTGTATAAAGCGCTCGACACCAAGCAGCAAAACAGGAAGGTAGCCGTCAAGGAACCCACCCGGGAGGCAACCCATAAGTATCGCCTCAAGGAGGAGATCGACCGCATCATCGCACTGCCGGAGCACTCCAACGTAGCGACCTATTTCGATTACTACACCTTTGTCGACGACGAGGGGGTAGAGAAAGACTTTATCGTCATGCAATACTACCAAGAGGGCAGTCTGCGCGCGCTCATGCGGGAGAAAAAACTTTCCCTGTCCGACAAAGAGGCGATACTGCTCGGCATCCTCGACGGACTGGAGTTTCTGCACAAGCACGAGCGCATCCACCGCGACCTGAAGCCGGAGAATATTCTGATCTCCCAACAAGGGGAGCGCTTCGTACCCAAGATATCCGACTTCGGCATCTGCAAGGAGGTAGTCGAGGAGGAGCGGACGCTGACCGATGTGCTCAATTCGGAGGTAGGTACCCCCATCTATTCCTCGCCCGAGCAGCTGTTAGACCAAACGATTCGGGCAAACACCGACCTGTGGAACTTCGGCATCATTGCCTACGAGGTCTTTACGGGCGAAGATCCCCGCACCTGTCAGCGTGTGCACGACGAAGAGCGGTTCAACTGGTTGTTGGACGCTGTTCCATGGCAGTGGCTGCAACTGATGCGCCGGTGTCTGACGCCGGATGCCGACGCCCGGGTGCCGGACGTGGCAGCCTGTCGGAGCCTGCTCACTGCCACTCCGCCCGAAGAGTATATAGAGGATGACGAGACACTGACCGAAGCAGGCAAGGAGACGCCTCCGGTCGTCCCGCCGAAGAGACACAGACAGGCAGATTCGCCTTTTATGCGTTTTGTCGGGCGCCGCCGGCAATATACCTTGGTCGTACTGGCTGCCGTCATCGCTATCGCCATCATGGTCATCGCACTCTTTGCGCTCAATGGCAGTAACAAGAAACCTGTTTTAGACGCGGATAAAGCAAACAAAGTATGGCAGCAATTTCACTAACCCACATCAAACGCCTCCTGCTGGGTGAGGCAGGGAGCGCCTCTACGGGCAGCTCCGGCAAACTGACCAACCGGCGATTGGTCAAGATGATACAGCGTGCCTTCGAGCAGGAGATAGCCCGCCGTTCGATGAAAGAGACCATGTTCTTCCCCCTGTGCATCTACATCGACCTGCACAGCGGAGACTTTCTGGACATGCGTCCCTTCTTTCCGCACATCGTCATGGAGCTGAAGCGCAGTTTGCCTCAATTGGTAGCCCGTAAACAGCGGCACTACGCCTACAGCGAGCCGGCTTCCGCTTTCTGGCACTTCGAGTTTCGCACGGTCGACCATATCACCACCCTTCGCACGGGCGAAGAGCCTGTTCCGGGAGCGCCGTCGATACAAATGCTGCCCGTAGGTCCCCGCAGGCAGGGCGAAGGCGTCACCACCGGCGTAAACGATGCGGGCAAGACCTCGCAGGGAAAGGGAAGCAGCCCCATCTCGCACGAGCTGATTGTCGAAAGTGGTATGTGGGACGACGGACGTACCTTCACCCCGCCCTACACCCCCTCCGTCGGTCGCAGCCCGTCGACCGCCGCTACCGCTCCCTCCGCGACAGCGGCGAAGCATGTGCTGGCGGTGTTGCAGGAGGGCGACCATCGTTTTGAGATGCAAGAGACAAAAATGGAAATCTGCGGCAGCACCGACACGCGCAAACTGCCCAAGAGCGTGTGGCGGCTCAGTGCCGCATTGCCTGTCGATCCCTACATCTGCATCGAGTATAAGGAGCGCGACAAATGCTTTGTCTTTGTTGCCTTTGGCGACCTCACGCTGAACGGCAGCAGCATCAAGGCAGGCAAAAGCGCCGACCTCAAGCGTTATAAGCTGGAATCCGGTTCGGTCATGGTCATTCCTGCGGCGGAACGACCGCTGCGCATCTCGTTTCAATCGAGCGTCAAATAACGATCAAACCACCCTCAAATGACACCCCGCCCCATGAATCTGACTGTCTGTGGAAAGAGTGACCCCGGCAGGAAGCGCGCCCACAACGAAGATGCGCTGATCGCCAACCGACTGTGGGACGACGCGCATTGGCTGCTGGTCGTCATCGACGGTGTGGGCGGACAAGCCGGAGGCGAGGTTGCCGCCGAGCTGGCGCGCACGACCATAGACGAGTATATGCAGCGCTTCTCCCACGGCGAGCGGCTCTACCTGCTCAAGCAGGCGGTGACCGAAGCCAACAACCGGATTGTGGAGGCACGCCACCGGTGCGCCGACTATTCGGAGATGGGGTGTGTGCTCACCGCCTGCCTCTTCGACTTGGAGCGCAGCCGCCTCCATCTGGTGCATGTGGGCGATACCCGCTTGTACTGTTACGCCGACGACCGCCTGCAAAAACTCTCGCACGACCACTCGTGGGTGGGACCCTACGAGGAGAACGGCACCTTTACCGAAGAGCAAGCCATGAACCATCCCCGCCGCAACGTCATCACACGGGCGCTGGGACAGGCGCTGCACGACGTGGAAGATGAGGAGTTTCTGGAAGCCCGAACCTTTCCGTTGACCACCGATGCCACCTATCTGCTCTGCTCCGACGGGCTGTACGACATGCTCACCACCGCCGAAACCGAAGCCGTGCTCGCCACGCCGCAGCCGCTTGACCGGCAGACCGACCAACTCATTGCCCGCGCCAACGAAAAAGGAGGCAAGGACAACATCACCGTGATACTGGCACGTACCCAACCGTCGGCGCTTGCCGCTATCCCTCCGCGAATGAATGACGACACACTAATCTCCCCGAATATGAATCAGAAACCGGAAACGGCGGCGGCTGCCCCGCCGTCGCATCGCATCGAGCGCATGGCGCTGCTGCTTGTCACCCTCCTGCTACTCCTTGGCTTTGTTACGCTCCACAATCGCCGCGAGCGCTACTTCGATACCGTTGAAAAGCGTTATGCCGCCAAGCAGGCTATCAACCTCGATCTTCGGGAGAATAAACACCTGGCTGTCGATTTGGCGGAGTTGCTGTCGGCAGGCAACTACATCCCCTTTCCTCAAGATGCTTCGACCATTGCCCGCCACATCGCAGCCGAGCTGGCTGCCGACGGTCCGATGGCAAATCTGGGTGAACTCAACAAAAGCCGCTTCTTCCTGACCGTCTCCCAACTCGATAACGATAGCCTGTCGGGTACCGGACTGAAAGCGCGCATAGCCCGGTCGCGCCTGCTGTTGCAATGGTCCGACACCGCGACGCTGGCAGCGCTGTATCGCACCCACCCATCGGCTGTTGTCGATGTGGGCAGTGGCGATTGCGAAATCGTTGTCACCATCCTGAACCGCGACAAGAAGCCTGTTACCGATGGCACCTTGGTGCAGCTCAAAGAGTATTGGAACATCCCTCCCGATTCGTTGCAGCGCAACGACAAAGCCGAGACCGATTCCATATTGGCATACGCCCAAACCGATGCTACCGGCACCGCTCGTTTTCGCGGCTTGCAAGCCAACCGCTATTACAGCGTACTACCGGTGAAGCTGAACTGTGAGTACGGCGCTTCGCGCGGTACCACCGCTGCCACTGCCGAGCGTGGGTTGAAGGAACCCTCTACCCACTACACCTTTACCGAGCGCGCCCACCGCATCCGTCCGTTCGATTCGGCTACCTACCAACAGCTCAAAGCCGACGGTGCCCTCACCGTGCATACCCCGCAAGCCTACCGCGACCTGTTTTTGCAGTGGGTCATCTGCTTTTTTGTGGGGTGGTGGCTGCTCCATTTCATCTTGAGTGTAGCCAAGAAGCGCACCGATCCGCTCCTTTTGCCGCTGCTGATGATGCTGACCGGCATCGGCGTGCTAACGATGTATGCCATTCACGATCCGCTCACCGATATGCCTGCCGGCAACCACATGGCAATGGGCGTGTTGGCAGGATTGGCGATCTGTCTGGTCTGCGCTTTCATCCGGTTCGATAAGTTCTTCGATAATAAATACCTCTTCAAGTTCGACTGGTTGAATGCCTGCTTCCGTCGCATTCCGCCGGGGTTTGGTTATTTCGTGTGCGCCTCCGGCTTGTTGCTGCTGCTGATTCTGTTCGGTAGCGGTCCGGAAGGGAGCGGGGTAAAGGTCAACCTCTTCTTCTTTCAGCCCAGCGAGGTGATCAAGCTGCTCTGCGTCATCTTCCTTGCCACCTATTTTGCCCGCAATGCCGATACCATCTATCAGCTCTCCATCCGGAGCGACCGTTCGTCGTGGAAGCATAAACTCGGGTTGTTCCTCCTCATTGCAGGCTGCTTGGTACTGTTGGTGGGCGGCTATCTGGCTACCGGCGATATGGGACCGGCACTGGTGTTGGGCTTCACGTTCATCCTGATCTACTCCATGGCGCGACGCGACTTCATCCGTTTGGTGGTGGGTTGCGCCACTTACTGCCTCTGCTTGCTGCTGGTGCGCTACCTGCACAGCTCCATCTACCTCACCGTTTCTCTGGTGTGGCTGCTTGGCTGGCTGCTCTACGGCTGGTTCTACAAAAGCCGCAAGCAGGTGTACGAGAGCGCTATCTTCATCAACATGGTTATCGCCATGTTTGTCTTTGGCGGCGGCATGTTGAGCGACAGCCTCGGACAGCGCCTGCACGACCGCACCGCCATCTCCCTCTTTGGCGACCGCGGTTCAGAGAGCGTCTGGAACAACGAGGTGACGGGTGGCGACCAGATAGCACAAGGCTTGTGGGGCTTTGCCACCGGCGGTCTCACCGGACAAGGTCTGGGCGAAGGCAATCCCAACGTGATACCTGCTTTCCACACCGATATGGTACTTGCCGGCATCGGCGAGGAGATGGGGTGGATAGGGCTACTGTTGGTGGTCGTCTGCTTCACACTGCTCATTCATCGCGCATGGATCATCGGGCGGCGGGCAGCCAAAGGGTTCCTGTTCTATCTGGCTACCGGCATTGCCCTCTCTACCGGCATTCAGTTTCTCGTCATCTCGCTGGGATGCCTCGGCATCATTCCGCTCACCGGCATCACGGTTCCTTTCTTGAGCAACGGCGCGGTCAGCGTCATCGTTTGTATGGCTGCCTTCGGCGTGGTGCTCTCCATCTCGCAAGAGGAGGGGGCTGCCGCCTTGCGCGAGAAGATTGCCGAGAAGTACGACAACCGCGTGACGCTGCCCGTCATCGTGGCGTGGTTTGCCTTCTCCCTCTTCTTGCTGGGCTATCTCTTCTACTATCAGGTGGTGCGGCAAAACGATATACTGATCAAACCTGCCTTGGTAACCAACCAGAACGGTGAGCGGATAGCCGAGTACAATCCGCGCATCAATCTGTTGGTACGCCGACTGGGCGCTGCCGACATCTACGACCGTTACGGCGAGGTGCTTGCCACCGGACGTGCCGATTCGTTGCGCATCGGCGAGCGTCGTCACTATCCTTACGGCAACAACCTGATCTTCTGGACGGGCGATGCCAACCATACCGCTTCGCCCTTGTGGAGCGAAGCACGCGGATATGTGGCAGAGCGCCGCCACTTGTCGACGCTGCGAGGCTTCAACAACCGCACACTCAACGAGCAGGGCGAATCCGAAAAGTTCTATCTGCCGACCGATAAATACCGCATCAACCGCTTCCTGCCCGAGCAATCCAAGCGTTATGTGTACGAACGCTACGATTACAGCGAGCTGATTCCGGCGCTCAAAGCTGGCGAAGAGGGTCGCGAAATAGAAAAGCTGCGTGCCAAGCAGCAACCGGTGCATCTCACCGTGGATGCACAGCTGCAAACCTCCCTGCAACAGACCATGGCGAACTTCTTTAGCGCCGCGAACTACGAACGGATGCGCAAACTGCGTGCCTCAGTGGTGGTGTTGGGCGCCCGCTCGGGCGAGCTGCTTGCCTCTGCCAACTATCCGCTGCCCGATGTCGACACGCTCCGGGTGATGCCCGAAGTGTACAACGACATCGAAGGCACCCGCGGCTACGCACAGTTTACACACGCCTACACCGATATGGATTTGGGAATATGCTTCCCCACCGCGCCGGGGTCGACAGCCAAGGTGCTTTCTGCCATGGCAGGCTTCATGAAGCTGGGGCGCAGCGCTGCCGATAGCGTGTACAATGTCAATCCGCAAGAGGCGATCTACCGCAAAGCGCCGGGCGAGCCGGGTTACGACCGCACCAAACGGGTCACCATGCGCGAAGCCATCGTCGAATCGTCCAACATCTACTTCATCAAGTTGGTGAATCGTGCCGACCTATACGAGCAGCTCAAAACCATCTATCTGGCAACGGGGGTGCAGTTGGCAGGCATTCTGCCCTATACCTATAATAATACCGACAACGAACTCCTCCGCAGTGAGTTTTCGGATTATGTAGCAGAGACCCGCGAACGTGCCTTAGACAAATTTGCTACCTATTGGAAAGAATCGCAAGCAGGTAAGTACCGCATCATGCGCGATGGCGACTGGGCGTGGGCATGGGGACAAGGAAAAATGGCTGCCACGCCGCTGGCAATGGCGCGCGCCTACTCTGTGATTGCCAACGAGGGCAAACTGACGGAGACCCGCTACGAGAAGGGTGAAACCGCGCAGCACATCCCCATCGCTCCTGCCGAAGATATGCCGCTACTCTATAATTATATGGTAGAAGAGGCAAAAGCCAAACGGGTCGACGGCATCGCCGCCAAGACCGGTACGCCGGAGCGTGACACCCGCGTCATCGGACCAAAAGCCGGACGCGATCAAAACGACGGCTGGTTTGTCTTTATTCGGGAATCAGCAGCCTACAAGGAGCCGCTGGTGGTAGCTATACGCATCGAGCGATTGGATGTGGGAGGCTCTATGCGGGCGGTCTATCTTGCCCGCGAGGTCATCCGTGCCATTGAACTGCGTGAACGTGCCATTGAGAAGTAGGTTTATAATAATGTCTTCTACAATCATAATGAAATGAAAGAGAAAAAACTCAAACCCTTTAAGCTCTCCGGCAACGCCATCGTCGACCGTCGGGAGCTGATACGCCTCCTTGTCGACTATCTCGGTTCCTTCGGCTACGATAGCGGTACCGTAGTGGGTGGCTTGACCCTCTGCCTGCACCATGCCGACCATGCCGATAAAATTCGTTTGCTTGCAAGTAGCGATGCTTTTCGCGAAGGACTTCTTACCGAATGTCTGGAAAAGAGCATCGGCACGGACGAGCGCTTTGCCATGGAGGTGGTTATCGGTGAGCCGCCCAAGGCTTCGCAGGAGGTGCGTCAAGGTATATGGTTGCTGCTGAAGTCGGCTGGCGAGGTGAAGTCGGCTGGAGGCGAAGTAAAGTCGGTTGTCGACTCACCGATAGTCCATACGAAGGCGCGCATCACTGTACTCAAGGGCGACCTCTATCAATCGGTCTACCATTTGGATGCTGCGCAGCAATCCCTCTACAACATCGGGCGCGGGCAGCAACCGCAACTCTCCGGAGGTGCTTTCTCCGTCAACCACATCGCCATCCGCGAAGAGACACACCGCAGCATCAGCCGCGAGCATGCCGCCATTCTATTCCTCCCCGACCTCGGCTTCTGCCTCGCCGCGCGCCGCGGAGGTACCACCATTGCCGGCAATGCCACCTGCCTGTTTCATGCCAACGGCGAAGGCATCGAACTGATCGACACCACGCAACGACTGCCCTTGCAGCACGGCGACCAGATCAAGCTGGGCGCACGACAGATCCAAAGCGTGATACTGCTGTTTGAGCGGGAGGAGTAGCATAATCATCTAATCATGTAATAATCATCTCATACTAATATGACGAACAACGAACAGCAACTCAGGAAAGGCACTGCATTGCGCGGTCAGCAAGACACCTATATCATCCGGGATGTATTGGGGCAGGGTGGATTTGGTATCACCTATCTGGCAACGATGTCGGTATGGGTGGAGAGACAGTTAGGTCGGATTGAACAACCCATCAACGTCGCCATCAAGGAGTTCTTTATGAAAGACTACTGCGAGCGCGACAGCACGCAGTCGACACACGTCACCGTATCGAATACTTCGGGACGCGACAAGGTGAATTACTACCGCAATCGTTTCATCAAAGAGGCGAATAACGTATCGAAGCTCCAACACGAGCACATCGTGCGGGTGCTCGAAGTGTTCGATGCAAACAACACCACCTACATTGCCATGGAATACATCGAGGGTGTCTCGATGGCGGAATATGTCAGAGCGCACGGTGCACTCTCCGAGCAGGAAGCCATCGGCTACATTCGTCAGGTAGCGGCTGCGCTGGATTACACACACACCAAGAATATCATCCACTTAGATTTGAAGCCGGCAAACATACTGCGCCGGCATGACGGCATCGTGAAAGTGATAGACTTCGGTCTCTCCAAACAGTACGATGCCAAGGGTGAAGCCAACAGCTCCAGCATCAACCCTGCGGGTATCAGTGAAGGCTACTCCCCGCTCGAACTCTATACCATGGGGAGCTTGCGGAAGTTCTCTCCGGCAAGCGACATCTATTCGCTGGGTGCAACCTTATACTTCTTACTGACCGCGCAAACACCGCCCAATGCCACTGATGTGAGCGAAGATGGATTGCCTCCACTTCCCACAGTGTGGAGCAAGCAAGTGAAAGATTGTATCACACAATCCATGCAGTCTCGACGAAAAGACCGCCCGCAGAGTATTAAGGCGTTTTTGGCGGTGTTGGATGGGGATGAGGTGGTGGAAGATGAAGAGACAAAGGCGTTGCAGAAAGAAGAAGAGACAAAGTCATGGCAGCGCGTAGAGCCAAAGCCGCAACCGAAGCCTATACTTCAACCCGCTCCGAAGCCCGAACCGCCTGTGCCGCCTAAGAAGCGCGCCAACCGCCTTGTGCTGCTGTTGACAGGTATCACCATAAGCGTGGTGCTTATTGCTTACTTTCTTTTCTTCAATAACCTTACGCGGTTATTAATAGGCATCTTATTAATAGGCATCACCATAAGCGTTGTGCTTATTGCTTGCTTGCGTTTCTTCAAGCCTAAGCGCCCTAAGCACTCTGCTAGGGCTCCCAAGGCTCCCCATGTAAGCGTATTAATCTGGCCGGGAGCTGTTATAGGGGTAACACTACTTGTGGTTGCCGTTATTCCTTTCTATCCTCAACTCTTTCTACCGCAAGGCAACTACAATCCCGGTAATGTTCCATCTACATTCGAGCCTGATATGGTGTTTGTAGAAGGTGATACCTTTATGATGGGAAGCTCGGGAACAGAACAAGGTCGTAGTGCTGATGAAGTGCAACATCAAGTAACACTGAGCAGCTTCAGTATCGGTAAGTACGAAGTGACGCAAGCGCAATGGAAAGCTGTTATGGGTAACAATCCTTCAGAATTCAAGTATGGCGATAACTATCCTGTGGAGAATGTAAGTTGGGATGATGCACAAGAGTTTTGTAATCGCCTGTCCTCTATTACCGGTAAACAATACCGCTTACCGACCGAAGCCGAATGGGAGTATGCTTCTCGTGGCGGTAATCGTAGTAGAGGTTATAAATATAGTGGTAGTAACAATAGCGATAATGTGGCTTGGTATGGTGACAATAGCGGTAACTCAACTCACCCTGTCGGTCAGAAACTACCCAACGAGTTAGGCATCTATGATATGAGCGGTAATGTTTGGGAGTGGTGTAGTGATTGGTATGGCTCTTATTCAACTTCTGATCAAACAGATCCTGACGGTTCCTCCTCGGGTTCTCTCCGCGTGCTTCGCGGCGGCGGCTGGAGCTTCAATGCCAAGTACTGCCGCTCTGCCATTCGTAACGTCAGCGCCCCCGGCAGCCGCCTCAGCAGCCACGGGTTTCGGGTGGTCGCGTCCGCGCCCCTTTAGTTTATTTCTTGACTTCCGTCACTGTTTTAAGCTAAAAAGAAGCGGAGAGCCTGCCTAAAGGCGAAGCACGGAGTGCAAGCAAAAGGGCAGGCGAGCATCCCCGACCGGCGAAGCCGGTCGATTTTTTTGATGCTTCCATGCTGTATTCGTCGTGTTTTTTGTGTTCCCTGTTGGTTGACGTACAGCAAGGGGATTTATCCCCTTGTACCTCATCCATCCAATATGACTGTGACAAGGGGATAAATCCCCTTGCTATGCGTATTGAATGTGCGTATATGCAATTTCCCGTGCGCCGCCTAATTTTCAATTTTCAATTTTTAATTGAACTTTCGCAAGTATTTGATATGAAATGAAGTAACTCTGATAAGTATGTGAGATAACTCTGAGTCTCCCCCTCCAAGAAGAGGGGGAGACTCAGAGTTACCTCATTTCATATCAAATACTTGCGAAGCGCAGGATTTTCTTGATTTGCCCGGTTCTTTAGACAAGGGAGCATGCCCCCTTGCTATTGGTAAGTATTATATTTGCGAAAGTTCAGTTTTTAATTTTTAATTCATCTCCCATACCTTGCACACTTTGTTCCCTGCGATATAGACCACGTAAGTGCGCATTCGGAAATTGGGGAAGTGTGCATTGATGTCGCGCGCATACCCTTTCACCTGCGCGATGTCCTCCTCGCGGGCGCCGGTGAGCGCTTTCACCGTTTTGGCTTCCCTCGACTTGAAGTACTTGAACTCCACTACGCGACAGTCGTTGTGAAACGAGGTGCCGGGTCTGCCGATCAGCACCAAGTCGGCACGACCGGAAGGGAGGTTGGGTTCGAGGGCGAAGGTATAGCTGTTGCTCAAGTAACGGGAGCAGAGTTCAAAGAAAGAGCAGCGGATGAAGTTCTCGTTGATCTTGTCGAACGCCTGTCCGGGAAATTGTCCGAGGTACTCCTTGAAGTAGTTCTCTATCAATGGTTCCAAGAGACGGTTCTCGCGGAATAGCCGGTAAGCGGGTACATATTTGCGGGCATCTCCGCTGACGTTGTTCAGCTCGTTGTAATAACTCATGTAGATGCTGCGCATGGTCAGGTTGGGTAGACACATGACTGCTTCATCTTTCAGTGTCGTCATTCCCAGATAGTAGAGGCTGACGGGATAGAACTGCTTGTCGAAGAATTTATCCTTATTGAATTTGCTGCGCAGGTCGGCAACGGAGTAAGGTAAATAGTCGTCTATCACCAATGAATCGATCATCTCCTTAGCATTCTCCATGGTTTGAGTCAGTCGGCGAATCCAGTTGATGTCGGTGCGCAGATTCTCGTCGATCATCTCATCGGGAATGCCGCCGTGTAGTTCGGCGAAATTCATAAAGAAATAGCTCAGGATGGTGGAGTTGAACATCAGGTTCGCTTCGGGGAGGAAGCGATAGCCGTCATAGTTATTCAGGATCAGGCGCCATATTTCCTCGAAGTT
>JAISIN010000068.1 GCA_031262085.1 Prevotellaceae bacterium | reverse complement strand
AGGTATGCCAGCCGTTGATTGGTTCTCCAAAAGCCAATGTAGAACACAGTAGAAAGGTCAGAAAGCGATAAAAAGCTGATTAGCAGGAAAAACAATGTTTAGAGTGGGAAAGTTGGGTTAATCGATACGTTGTCGCCCGGCTGACCGGCGTCGATGACTTGTACACCCGAAATCTTCCCCTGTATGGCTTGCCCGAGGTTGGCGACGGGTGTGTTGGTGATGCGTTTACTGCCCAGCGAGGAGACGGCGCCGGTGAGGTCGCTCTTCTTCATGGTGCCGTAGCCCACGACCACCACCTCATTGAGCATCTCTGCCGCTTCCGTGAGGATCACTTGCAGCTGCGTCCGCCCGTTCAGGGGGATGGCTTGTGTCGTGTAGCCGATAAAAGAGATTTCTACGGTGGCATTGGGGGGAAGGGTCAGGCTGAATGCCCCGTTCAGGTCGGTCACGGTACCGTTGGTGGTACCCTTTTCTACCACGGCGGCTCCGATGACGGTCTCGCCGGATGGGTCTTTCACTACGCCGTGTAGGGTGATTTGCTGCGCCATCGCGCACAAGGGAAGTAGCATCCCTATCAGGCAAGTCATCACGCGCAGTCCGATTGGCTTTTGCTTTCTTCGCATACTCTTTTGCTTTCTTTGCATAGTAATGAGAATTAAAATTAGAGTGTATGATAGTATTGTTTGCCTTTTCGCTTGTCGGGGGAGGTAAGCGTGGTAACAAAGGTTCATCCCTACCGAAACGAAGCGGTACGACAAAGGTATCGGTTGTGCGCTTCGCTGCGGAGGTGTGTGAGTGAAAATGTAGTGGTTTTTAGCGGTACATTATTGTAAGACATTCATAATAAGCAGCATAAAGAATCGCTACGAGATCTAAAAAGTAGTGAAAATATATTGTTCCGGTCGCCAATATATCGGCAATATGTCTATCATGATGCCGAATGGAAAGAAAATGTACTTACCTTTGTGCCATTATTCACGTCTATATACGCATCGTTATGGATACAATCAAAAAACTCCCCTACGGAATCTCCGATTTCAAGCAAGTGATCGGCGACAACTATTACTATGTAGACAAGAGCAGATATCTCGCACTGGTAGAAGATTATCCCGTCAATCTGCTCTGTATCCGTCCGCGACGCTTCGGAAAGAGCCTCTTTCTGGGTATGCTGGATGCCTATTATGATATTGAGCAGAAGCCTCGCTTCGACAAGACTTTCGGTAATCTGTGGATCGGCAGTCACCGCACCAAAGAGCAGGGACGCTATCAAGTGCTCCGCTTCGACTTCTCGAATGTGGGCGGAGCGGGTTCGCTGGAAACACTCGAAGAGAACTTCAATGGCTATTGCTGTGGGATTATTGACGAATTTGCGGAGAAGTATGCTGCATTTTATCGCCCCACATTTTTAGGACGAATCATGAAAGCCTCTACTGCGCGCGATAAGCTCACCATCCTGGATGCTGCTGCCAAAAACTTGGAACATCCGCTCTACCTGATCATCGACGAGTACGACAACTTCACCAACATCGTGTTGGGCGAACACGGTAAAGACAAGTTCGAACAAATCACCCACGCCAGCGGCTTCTACCGCGACATCTTCAAGATCTTCAAAGGGATGTTTTACCGCATCTTCCTCACCGGCGTCAGCCCCGTCACCCTCGACGATCTCACGAGCGGCTTCAACATCGACTGGAACATCTCGACCGACCCCCATTTCAACGCCATGCTGGGATTCAGCGAAACGGAGGTGCGCGAGATGTTTCAATACTACAAAGAGGTAGGCGTGCTGACCACAGAGCCGGCAGCGCTGATAGAAGATATGTGCCCGTGGTACGACAACTACTGCTTCTCGGAAGATGCCTTGGACGAACCGCGCGTCTTCAACAGCGACATGGTGCTCTACTACTTGGACAGCTGGGTGAAATATGGCAAAGCGCCCAAGGAGATGCTGGACAAGAATGTCCGCACCGACTTCAACAAGCTCAAGATGCTGGTTCGCTTGGACAAAGACCAAACGTTGAGCGGGCAACGCTTGAGTGTCATCGAAGAGATCACCGCCCACGAAGAGATTTCGGTAGACTTGAAGACCTCCTTCCCCTCCTATCAGATCATGGAGTTAGAGAACTACCGCAGCCAGCTCTACTACTTCGGCGTGCTCACCATCAGCGGGGTGTATCGCGGTCGGCTGCGAATGCGCATCCCCAACAACTCGGTGCGCAAGCAATACTTCCGGTTCATGCTCGAATATTACCAACAGCGACATGCCGCGGATTTGTCGGTCATCAGTCGGTTATACGAAGCGATGGTTTACGACGGCGCGTGGCGACCTTTCTTCGAGTTCATCGGTGAGACCTATCAGGCGAACGGCTCCGTGCGCGACGCCCTCGAGGGCGAGCGCAACGTGCAAGGCTTCCTCAAAGCCTACCTCTCCCTTGCCGACTACTATCTGATGAAGTCCGAACTCGAAATGAACTATGGTTACGGCGATCTCGCACTGCTACCCGACAAAACGCACTACCCCGACGTGGCGCACAGCTACCTCATCGAACTGAAGTACGCCAAAGCCGGCGCCACCGAAGCGGAGATGGAAGCGCAACGCGCTGCCGGACGCGCCCAACTGCTCCAATACCGCGAAGACAAGGTCGCCCGCCGCTTGGCAGAGGGCACGCAGCTGCATTTGCTGTTGTTGCAGTTCAAAACGTGGGAGAGCATGTTCCTTGAAGAGATTGAAAATTCAATTGACAATTGACAATTAATAATCCCCCTTCGGTTTTGAGGAACTTCAGATCTTTGTAGCATTGATAATAACAAAAATATCTTGATCTGAACATTTGCTTATCAGTTATGAATACGTATGCTTTAATACCATCGTTTGTTTTTGCTTCCTTATCGAATGTATCTCATGCGCAATAGAAATATAAATTCAAGAAAGAGTATAAATGGGAGTAGTAGAAAGAAGACGATATATAAATTCTAATCGCATTTTCTCAGATGGAAATAAACCATTACTTTTGCGTCGGATAAAGTAATATTATACAACCATTTATGAAAATAGAGAAAATTAGGGTGAAAAACTTTAAGGTTTTTCGCGATATGGAGATACGAAATCTTTCAAGTTTTTGCGTTTTCCTCGGCGCCAATGGATCAGGTAAGTCTACCTTGTTCGATATATTTGGCTTCCTGAGCGATGCCTTAAATAGCAACATCCGTACAGCACTCAACAAGCGAGGAGGATTCAGAGAAGTCTATTCCCGCGAAGGAGAAGGAGCGATCGAGTTCGAGATTAAATTCAGAAACGAAGTACACGGAAAGTCCAAATCACCACTGATTACCTATGAACTGCATATCAATCAGAAGAATCATGCTCCGATAGTGACAAAAGAGGTTTTGAGCTATCGGCGGGGGAATTATGGCAGACCTTACCGTTTCCTTGATTTTGCCAATGGCACGGGAACTGCCATTGTCAACGAAGAGGGATTCGAGACAGAAAAGCAGGAATTTAAAGAGGAACGTGAATCACAAACACTGGCTTCGCCCGATATTCTTGCCATCAAGGGTTTGGGACAGTTTAAAAAATTCAAAGCGATTGCTTCTTTCCGCCATATTCTGGAGAGCTGGTATGTCTCTAACTTTAAGGTTGATGCGGCACAAGCCACTGAAGATGCGGCTTACAGCGAACATCTGTCCGTGACGGGCAACAATCTGGCGCAAGTAACGAAGTTCATTTATGAGACGTATCCCGAGATCTTTCATCAAATTCTGGAAAAGATGACGCGGCGAATACCCGGCATCGAAGCGGTGAGTTCGCAGGAAACGCTCGACGGACGGATTGTGTTGCAGTTTAAAGATGGCAGTTTTAAAGACCCGTTTATATCCCGATTCGTATCGGATGGTACGATCAAGATGTTTGCCTATTTAGTGCTGCTCCATGATCCTACGCCGCACCCGCTGCTGTGTGTTGAGGAGCCGGAAAACTTTCTACATCCGGAATTGCTGCCCGAGTTGGTAGAGGAGTTTCGCGAATATGCAGCCAAAGGGGGGCAAGTGCTAGTCTCGACCCATTCACCCGAACTGGTTAATGCGTTGGAGTTGAATGAAGTGTTTTGGCTAACGAAACAACGGGGGTGTACCTCTATACATGCTGCCGAAGAGAATCAAGAAGTGAAAGCGTTGGTTGAGAGTGGTGATAAACTGGGATGGTTGTGGTATCAGGGTTATTTGCAGGGAAGTGGCATTCAATCTCAATCGTTTTAGGGCATGGCACGATTGGAAATATTAGTGGAAGAGCCGTCGATGGCACTATTTCTGCATAGCGTATTGCCGGGTCTGCTGCCCGAGAATTGGACATTGGGAGAGAATGTTTTTGTGCGTAAGCATCAGGGAAAGTCTGATTTGCGTAAATCGGTTCCTCACAAGTTGCAGGCGTTTTCGCATTGGCATGAACCGATAGGCGTTCTCATTATGCAAGACCAAGATAGCAATGACTGCAAATTGTTGAAGAAAGAGTGGCTGACAATATGCAATCAATACCCCGCCACTCTTTCTTTAATACGCATTGTATGCAGGGAACTGGAATCTTGGTATTTGGGGGATATGGATGCCGTTCAGCAAGCATTCCCCGCGTTCAAAGTTGCCGCCCACAAAAACAAAGCCAAATTTCGCAATCCTGAATCCTGTAATGCCAAAGATGAGCTTCGCAAAATAGTACCCGTCTATCAAGAGATGGATGCGGCAAGACGTATTGCCCCTTATATCGACATAGAGCATAATACATCCATGAGTTTTCGGCAATTTCGAATCGGATTGCAAAAAATGATAAAGACAATTGAGAAAAAGTAATCCATGTAAATCCGTTTGCCGTTCCATACAATCTTCGCAATAAAAGTTAATAGAGAATGATAAAGTGCTTTCGGATTACTTCGATGATGTACCGCTAAAGGAAAATCAGGCAACCGATATTCCTGATGAAATAGTCATTGCCGCCATTCAATATATGGATAGAGCACGCGAACGAGAGGAGTTGATTCCGCATGAAAAAGCATGCGCCATTTTAGCGGAACGCCACGGATGGAAGTGATTTGTTATGCTACAATTCTCGCTATTTGGCGAGATTAGGCGTGTCATCTTTAAGCAGAAAATTGTCTACACTTCCCACACCCTGCACCATTTGTTGGCAGCGATATAGACCACGTAGGTTCGCATCCGGTAGTTGGTGAACTGGCGGTTGATGTCGGCGGCGTAGGCTTTTACCTGCGCGATGTCTTCGGCGCGGGGGGCGGTGTACGATTCTGCCTTATCAAGGTCTCTTTTCTTGAAGTATTTGAACTCCAACACACGGCAATCGTTGTGATAGTCGGTGTCGGGAAGACCGGTCAGTACCAAGTCGGGACGACCGGAGGGGAGGTTCGGCTCGATGGCAAAGCTGTAACAACTGCTTAGGAAGTGCGAAGCCAAGCCAAAGAAGGAGCAACGGACAAAGTTTTCGTTGACCTTGTCGAACACTTGTGCGGGCAGTGATTGCAGATAGGCTTGGAAATAGTTCTCGACCAACGGTTCGAGACGGTCGTCGCCCTCTTTAAACGCATCGTAAGCGGACTGATACTGATTGTCGTCCGTATTGACGCGGTTCACTATATTGTAGTGGCGCATATAGATGCTGCGCATACTCAGGTTGGGCAGCGACATCTTGGATTGATTCTTGAGGGTAGTCATTCCCAAGTAGAAGAGACTGACGGGATAGAAGTTCGCGGAGAAGAATGTGTGGCGGTCGAACTGGCTCAGCAAATTGAGTTGAGAGTAGGTCAGCTCATCGTCAATCAACAGCTTGTCCAGCATCGCTTGCGTATTCTTCTGATTACGGGTTAGGCGACGTATCCAGTCGGTGTCGGTGCGCAAGTTGTTGTCGGTCATCTCGTTGGGTACGCGACCGTGCAATTCGGCAAAGTTCTTAAAGAAATAAGTGAGCATGGTGGAATTGAACAGTGGACGACCTTCGGGCTGGAAGCGGTAGCCGTCGTAGTTGTTCAGGATGAGTGTCCACAACTCCTCGAACGAGGTCTTGTCATTGCCGTATTGCTTCATGACGTAGCGAAGATAAGCGGCAGCTTCGTCGTGGTTGAAGCCGAGCATCTCGATAAAGTCGGGTTTCAGCGTGAGGAACTCGGCAAGGTTATATCCGCTGGTCAGGTCGTCGACGGTGACGGGCAGCACGCCTGTGCAGAAGCAAGTGTTGATAACTCCTTCGTCCAGACCGGATTTAATGGTTTTGAAAAAGGTGCGGAAGAAGCTGTCTCCGCCGGTCACGGTTTCATAGAGTGTGCTTTTGGAGGCGGTAAGCATCTGGTTGGTGAAGTTGTCATACTCATCAATGAGGATGTAGGGCAAGGGCATCTTTCTGCCCGGTATCCAACTGAGGATATTACTCAGCATATTTGTGGCGCTGGTCTCGCTATCAAACTTAAAACCTTCAAAGAAGCGTTCATATCGATATACGAAGTTGCGGAGCGCCGGACAGACCACTTCATTGAAATGAGCCTCCATCTTCTCCATGCTATCCGATACAACCAGTCGGGAGAAGTTTAGACGCAACACCATATACTGATTCTTTCTTGACGTAGGTGCATTTCCGATATAGGTACCGGCAAAGAGTGCGTCGAATCGGTCGACAGTATTGACATCATAATAATAGGAGAGCATAGAGACATGCAGACTCTTTCCGAAACGTCGGGGACGAAGGAAGACAGGAGCGCTATATCGCTCCAAGTAAGGGATAAACTGCGTTTTATCCACGTAGTAATAGCCCTCATCGCGCAGGCGGGCGAAATCGGCAATACCGTAGGGGATGGTCATTTTGGTTTCCATGAGACGAATGATTTTGAATTTCTCGCTACAAAAGTAGGGATTAACCGGCAGAAAGCAAGAAGAATAGCATTTTTTAGACAGGGAGAGTAGTTACAAAGAGAATACTGATTCGACAAGCAAAAGATAAAAGTTGTAACGAGCAGCTTTCTTGTATCATATTATTCCTTACCTTTACCGCGAATTTTAAAACGATTAAAGTTAGAAAGACAAGAAACAATTACTTGGTAAAAATATCATTTGAGCTTTAGCTCTTATTCTCTCAAGTCGGAAACCTAGGAAATTTCTAAATGCACGAGAATAGGCGAGCGAAGGTTCACGTCCCAAAGGGCGTGAACTGTTCGTGCTTATACGTGCAATGGGTCATTCCTAGGTACCCTGACTTGAGATAAGCAACAACGAGCAGTTTCACGCTTTTTTTGTCTATATGGCAGAGTAAGGCTAAGGCATCAAACGAGATTCGATTAAAGTTTGATACCATGCAGATTATTGACAATAGGCAAGGGCGGGTATTAGGTCGCGAAATCAATGTCCGGACAGAGGCGGAGGCTACCGTATCTGTCGGTAGGGGCATCTTCAGCAGTTACTTAGTGTACAGAAATAATACTCAGCTCTCCTCCACACCCAATCCCTTCGAGAGGATATTCAGGCAGGGGTATAGAAGCCTCCGTCGCCGGACTGCTGTCCAGCTGAAGTTGGACTGCTATCCGGTTGAAGTTGGACTGCTGTCCAGCCACAGCCGGACAGCAGTCTTTCCGAAGCACGTAAATATGTAACAAAAAAAAGAAAGTATATGGATCAAATCACCACCAACGAACCGCGCAGTAAAAGCGCCGACCTCGTGAGCGAAAACATTGCCCGCTTGGGGCAGCTCTTTCCGGAGGTGCTCAAAGAGGGACACATAGATATGGATGTCCTGCGCGACCTCATCGGCGACTATGCCGATACCCCCGACGAACGATTTTGCCTGAACTGGGCAGGCAAAGCGCAGGCACGACGTGAAGCGCAAAAGCAAAGTACAGGTACCCTGCGACCATGTCACGAGGAGAGTGTGGATTGGGAGACTACGCAGAATGTCTACATCGAAGGGGATAACCTCGAAGTGCTGAAACTGTTGCAGAAGAGTTATCACGGGCGGGTGAAGATGATCTATATAGACCCACCGTACAATACGGGGAAGGATTTCGTGTACAAGGATGATTATAACGACAATATCCAAAACTATCTCGAATTGACGGGGCAAGACCGTTCGCTCCGAACAAATACGGAAAGCGACGGGAGGTATCACTCGAATTGGCTCAATATGATGTATCCAAGACTGAAGTTGGCTCGCAATCTGTTGGCGGAGGATGGGGTGATATTCATTTCGATTGATGATAATGAGGTGGCACAGCTCAGGAAACTTTGTGATGAGGTGTTTGGGGAGGATAACTTCAGAAACATATTAGCGGTAAGGAGATATGATAAGAATTTGAATATTCAATTTGTAGACAAAGGATTACGCACGTTTAATGTCGGATTTGAATACATATTGTGTTATTCACGAAGTCATGATTTCTATTTTAATCCTATCTATAAAGAGAGTGATACTGAGCGACAGACCATAGGTTATTGGAAAGGTTTATGGAATAGTGCGGATAGACCAACGATGCGATATGATATTTTAGGTGTAACGCCATTAAGTGGTCAATGGAAATGGAGCAAAGAACGAGCACAGGTGGCGGTTGAAAACTACAAAATATTTCAAGCGGAGTTTTCGAGTAAGATGACGTTAGAAGAATATTGGATATCAACAGGGCAAAATATGGAGTTTATCCGGCGAAACAACAATGGAGCCGGTCAAAATCAAGGTGTAGAGAATTGGATTGCCCCTTCTGAAGGAAAACTAAGAAATACCAATTGGACAGACTTATTCGCGTCAAAAAACGAGGCAATAATAAATGGATTATTTGACTTCCCTAAAAATGTAGAGGTTATCAAGAATTTGATTATTGGGTCTATCAACGAGAAATCTCTCATCCTCGACTTCTTCTCCGGCTCCGCCACTACCGCCCACGCCGTGATGCAGCTCAACGCTGAAGACGGAGGCAATCGCCGTTACATCATGGTTCAACTTCCGGAACCCTGCCCCGAGGACAACCCCTACAAGAACATCTGCGAAATCGGCAAAGAGCGTATCCGTCGAGCCGCTGCCAAGATTCGTCAAGCGCAGCGAGCGAAACAAACCGACCTGTTCGCCGAAGAGCATCCCCTTGACACCGGCTTTCGCGTCTTCAAACTTGACTCTTCTAATATCAACGCTTGGGATGACACCCCCGAACATCTGGAAGCCTCGTTAGAACACTCTTTGTTCAACATCAAACAAGGGCGTAGCGAAGTCGACCTTCTTTACGAAATCCTCATCAAGTACGGCTTGTCGCTTACCGAATCGGTCAATGTCCATCGCATTGCCGGCATCACCGTCTACGAGATCGGTGCCGGAGCCTTGATCGCTTGTCTTGCCGACACCCATGCCGATAGCCCCTCATCGACCACCTCCGCCATTACGACCGAAGTAGCCGAAGGCATCGGCAAACTATGGGAGCAGGTTCGCCCCGAAGGTGAAAGCATGGAGTGCCGCGTTGTGTTCCGCGATGCAGGTTTTGTGAATGATACCGACAAAGCCAATGTCATCCTCACCCTGAAACAACACGGTATCCTCAACGTAGCATCGATATGAAACTGCAATTCGAAAATCACCTCGACTATCAGGACGAAGCCGTAGAGAGCATTTGCGGCATTTTCGAGGGTGAAGAGGTGTTTCGCTCCAACTTCTCATTGGTGCCCACACACCACGCCGCCGACCTCTTTCCCAACATCTCCCATATCGGCATCGGCAACGCCTTTAAACTGACCGATGAAGAGCTGCTGCAAAACATCCGGCGCATCCAACTGCGTAACGGTCTCACCCAAACCACCGAACGCACCCTCCGGCAAGCGGGCATGAACTTCTCCGTCGAGATGGAGACGGGTACCGGCAAAACCTACGTCTATACCAAGACAATGCTCGAACTCCACCGCCGCTATGGCTTTACGAAGTTCATCGTCGTAGTGCCCGGCATTGCTATCAAAGAGGGGGTGAAAGCCTCGTTCGACCTCACCCGCGAACATTTCCGAACGCTGTACGACAATGTGGTGTACGACTACTTCGTCTACGACAGCGCCAAGCTCGAACAAGTGCGTAGCTTCGCCACCTCCGACACCATCCAAGTGATGATTATCAACATCGACGCTTTCCGCAAAAGCTTCGACAACCCCACCGATACCGACGACAACAAGTCGAACATCATCCATCGCTACAACGACAAATTGGGCTATCGCCCCATTGAACTGATACGCGAAACCCGACCCGTGGTCATCATCGACGAACCGCAAAGCGTGGACAACACCCCCAAGGCGCAAGAAGCCGTCAGAGCCTTGCGACCGCTGTGCTGCCTGCGCTACTCTGCCACCCACCGCAACCCCTACAACCTGATGTACAAGCTCGATTCCATCGATGCCTACGAAAAGAAATTAGTCAAGCAGATCGAAGTAGGCAGTGTCAGCGTAGAGAACTACCACAACGATGCCTACATCAACCTGCTGCGTGTGGATAACAGCAACGGCATTCGCGCCCAATTGGAACTCGACGTGCAGAAACACGGCATGGTGAAGCGCGAAAAGAAGTGGGTACGTGCAGGCGATGCCCTGCTCGACATCACCCGTCGCAATCAGTACGACAGTTACATCGTGCAGGATATCTGGTACGAGTCTGCCGACGGATTGTGGCAGCTCTCCTTTACCAGTAATGCCGTCATCGTACGGCAGGGACATCCCACCGGCAGCATCGACAGCGACCGCATGAAACGGCAACAGATTCACCTGACCATCGAAGCCCACCTCGATAAAGAGTTACAGCTCAATCCGCAAGGCATTAAAGTGCTAAGCCTCTTCTTTATCGACCGGGTAGCCAACTACCGCACCTACGATGCCGAAGGAAATACACAGCCCGGCAAGTATGCCCGCATGTTCGAGGAGGAGTACTGCCAACTGATCAGCCGTCCGAAGTATCACACCCTCTTTGACGAGCTGCGCGATAAAGATACGCCCGCCTCCGCCGTACACAACGGCTACTTCTCCGTCGACAAGCAGAGCAAAGCCTCCAACAAAAAGGAGAAATACGAAGCCTACGTCGACACCAAGGGCAACACTGCCAAAGACGACGATACCTTCAATCTGATTATGAAGGATAAGGAGCGATTGCTTAGTTTCGATACCCCGTTGCGTTTCATCTTCTCCCATTCGGCGCTGCGCGAAGGGTGGGACAACCCCAATGTGTTTCAGATATGCACCCTCAACGAAACCAACCTCGAGATGAAGAAGCGGCAAGAGATCGGTCGCGGATTGCGCCTCTGCGTCAATCAGGCAGGCGAGCGCATCCGGGGCTTTGAGGTGAACACCCTCACCGTAGTGGCAAACGAGAGCTACGATGCGTTTGTCAAGTCGCTGCAAAAGGAGATAGAGGATGAATCGGGCTTCGCATTCGGATACCTGCGCAAGCATGCCTTTGCGCATATCGTCGTCGACCATACAAAGAGCGAACCGGAATATCTGGATACCGCCCGCTCGGAAACCCTTTATCGATTCTTTATAGAGAAAGGGTATGTGGTGGAAGAGGTGATCGACCGCAAGAAGCAGGAGGTTGCCGCCAAGGTGCAGGACAAGCTGAAGCTCGACCTCAAAGAGAACCGCGTAGAGCTGCCCGAAGCGTTCGACTTCATCCGCACGCCCGTGCTCAAGGTGCTGCGCGGCGTGGCAGGCAATGTGATGAACGTCAAGAACCGAAATGATGCCCGCCGTGTGCAATGCCGAAAAGAGATTCTTCTCGACGATGATTTCCGCGCCCTGTGGGATCGCGTCAAGTACAAAACCAATTATAGTGTCAGCTTCGATTCGGAGATGTTGATTGCGCGTTGTGTCCGTCGGATAAACGAAGAGTTGGTAGCCGGTCGCGGCAGGTTCGTCACGCGCAAAGTGCGGGTGATGATTGATGCCGGCGGCATTCGTAGCGACGGCAACGAACGCGAATCGGCACGCACCATAGACGAAGCCGTTACCTCGCTGCCCGATGTGGTAACTTATCTGCTGAACGAAACCGGCTTGACGCGCCGCACCGTTGTGGGCATCTTGCAACGCTGCGGACGATTGGACGTGTTCAAGGTCAATCCGCAAGCGTTCATCGAAGCAGCTGTACTCATCATTCGCAACGAGATGCGCCTGTTATTGGTCGATGGCATCAAATACCGACGAATAGCCGACGAGGTGTGGTGTCAGGAACTCTTTACCAACGAAGAGTTGCAGGGCTATCTGAACACCAATTTGTTGGAGAGCCGTAAGTCGCCGTATAACTATGTGGTGTACGATTCGACGGTGGAGCGCAACATGGCGCAACACTTTGAGCTGTCAAACAATGTACGTGTCTACGCCAAGCTCCCGTCGTGGTTCACCATTGATACCCCGTTGGGCAACTACAATCCGGATTGGGTGTTGGTATGGGAAGAAGAGGGGAGTGAGCAAAAGCTCTACTTTGTGGTCGAAACCAAAGGCGGCCTGTTTGAAGAAGCCATCAAGCAGACCGAGAAATTCAAGATAGATTGCGGACGGAAGCACTTCGCTGCTCTTGATACGGGCATTACGCTCAAACTGGCAGATTCGTATGAAGCATTGTGCAACGAGGTGATGTAATATCGGAGGAAGGGGGAAGTTCATCATTTCAGCAACTCGTAGATGGCATCCAGTTTGTCCGTCACTTCTTGAGGAATATTGTTTTTGTCCATGAGCGCAATGAGGTGGTAATAGTCTCGCTTATAATTCAGACCGACAGAAATATTCAGTCTGTTATAAAACTCGGGGAAGATCTTGTCCAGCCACTCGTCGGAGAGCTTTGCACTGTTCCACCAAGCATTCGTTTCGTCTTTCAAATATATGGGAAGCGTGTAATCAGTGATTACCTCCTGCATGATATTGCCTAATTGTGTAGCCGTGAACTGTTTGTAATCATTGGCAAAGAGCTTCGCATGCCTAACCAGCAATTGAGGGCGGGCAAAATAGTTTTCCAATTCCCGCCTCTGCCAACAAATGACATCCAATTTGGGGTTGGCTTGCAGATTGGGTATGAAATCAAATAAAGCCAGCCCTTTTAAACCGTTAAAGATCTCTTGCAGCGCAACAAAATTACTGATGGCGGTAGACGGTACATTGTTGGAGGTGTATTGCACATTGGCTACGCGCAATAAGGATTCTACGGGATGTCGGAGCTTATTGGCAAATGCCAACAACATATTTAGGTCGGTTTCTCCCTCCAAATAGAGTATATGTCCCTTGGAACGTGCCAAATAGTACTTATCCCAACCTATTTCGGTTAATGCCTTTCGTACATACCCGATAGACTGAGACGTGTTCAGTTCGATGGTTTTATTTTCAATCAGTGCAATCACTTTGGAGGTACTTGCAGCCTCATTGAGAACCACTTCCGAATGTGAAGTGATAAGAATTTGTGTGTTAGTCTCATCGGCTATCTCGTTAATAAGCCGGAAGGATTCCCGTTGCCTGATAACTTCCAGATGCGCATCGGGTTCGTCTAAGAGTAATATGGTATTAGGGTTGGCAAACTGATAGGCAAACAGCAGCAGTATCTGCTGAAAACCTCGCCCGCCGGAAGCAATATCGTATGTAATGCCATCCTCGACGTACTCCAAAAGGACCAATCCGGTCGAAGTGATGAGTTCGGGCTTCTTTAACGATACCCCAAACATAGACTTCACAATCTTACACAACTTTTGCCACCGTTGTTCAGCATCGGCCGTCTCTTTCGCTTTCGTTTCGGGGTACAGTATCTCAAAGCAGATATTGCGCAACACCTCGGCTGTTTTGCCTTCGCCCAACTTTCTGTCAATGGAACCTTGAGTGAGTTTGTCTTCGGAAGTTGAGATGCCCGACATGGCCTGCAAGAAGCCGAAATGAATGCCTGTACCGCCGTTGAACATCTCGGAAACCTCCTCAAGACCTGATAGTACGCGGCACGTAAATGATTCCGCATTGGCGAAGATGAATTCAGCTTTGCATCTCCACTGTTTGCCGTTATGTTCTCCTTGTAGTTCAATGGTAATAGGTATATGTTTCTGCCCTTTGCCTTTTCCCTTGTCGCTTGGGCAAGTAACCCTTTTGTTTTTCCATAGGTATAGGGCATCTAATACCGGGCTGTTCAACATGTCCCGTCGGTTGATGATAACACAGCCATTGTCTTTCTTTCGAGCTGCGATAAACTTCTTCACCCCTATCTCCCAAAGACAAAGCGCTTGGAACAGTGTAGACTTACCTGAATTATTCGGTCCTACGATTACGACAGAGGAAGAAAGAGAGAATGAGAGGGATTCTATTCTCTTGAAATTCTGAATGGTTATTTGAGTTATCATCTTGCAAGGGTATTAATTTGCAATACAAAAGTACATATTAACCGGCAGAAAGCAAGACGTATAACTGAAAACACGCTATGTTTGAGCAAAAGATTCAGCTGTAGACGAAAAGAATAGCAATCCGTTCGATGCCTTACCAATACTCTTTTTCGCATCCATTCTTCCCGTTCTTCCATTGCCCCACGACCTTGCCGTCGGCTACGATGGCAGGGCGGAATATGCCTTGTGCCGTGACAAGCCGCCGGTTTTGATTCGGTCAGTGTCAAGCCCGACCACCAAGAGAAATCTGCCAATGTTGTCGGCGCGTGACTATGCAGATAGAGCTGTAACAGTCGGACGACAGCTTCGTCGCGTGGCACCGGGGGCAACGGCGGTACACGCTCGTCGAGCAGGGCGTAAGTGTGCTTCTTTCCTTGCAGCGCGCCGCTGCATAGTAAGCCTTGAATCTCGGCGCGGTACAGGTAGCGTTGGATATGTGGGTTTTCATGGGGCAGATTGTTTCGTTCGAATGTTCTCAGGTGCCACAAAGTGCCACGCCGGGCGGAGCACGTGGGTGCGGAGAAACTTAGGCATGAAGAGAAACCAAGCACTCATTCGTTTTTGTTAATAATAATCAAAACTTTGTCGTGCCAAGAACAACGCTTTATACAAGTTGTTAGCTTTGCATCACAATTTTACGTATAAATGACACGAATCGTACAAACACTCATCGCATTGCCGTTGCTGTTCCTCCTCTGGAACTATGTCGGAGATGCACTTCCTGTAGCTACGCCGGCAGAGGAAGCAGCGTTTTCTTTCTATATGAATGAGGCAGACGATTCATCGCGTGTCCAAACGATTCATCACAACCATTATTCGCGGTCGCAACTGCCCGACATGCCGAGCGCCGAATGGAGCAGCATTACTACACCGGCTCGTCTGCTCACCTTCATGCGCACGCAACGCACACAGCCGAACGAAGAGGTACTCTTTATTGAAGATGCCATCGACCGGCTCAACAACCGCTTCGGCGCACTTTCGCGGGATAAAGAGAAAGCCACGAACCACAACCGACATTTTGCCCGTTTTGCGTGCGAGTACTACGTATTCACGTTGCGGCATATATTGATTTAATCCCCCCTCTCTTTTTATGTATCACTCTTTCTGCGAATGAACCATTCGCAGAGAGGCATAACCCTATTTACTATTCGTGATAAGAGGTTATCACGGTTCGTGATCAATTTCAACGATTATTCATTATCAAAAGATTCAATCAATTATGTCTACAATATCATCCGTCAGCGTAAACGAACTCGCGTTGACACACCCCCATATCTCCAAGCGTACCAACGTTTCCGCATTGGCACTTTCGGCATCTATCATGTTGCTGGGTATTCTTCTCTTTCTGGGCGTTTTCATCCTGCCCGACCCCTCGTCGGCAGGCGCCATGCTGATGCTCTTGCTGGGCATCGGATGCTTCTTCTTCGGACTGGTTCGTCTGTTTCAGAAGTTCAAACATGCCGTCTATCTGCCTACGGGCGGCGTGCTGAAGTCGCACCAACTCTATTTCGACCTCAAAGAGCTATCTCAACTCCAGACATTGGCAGCCGACAAGAAGCTCTGCGCCGAGGCACCCGTGAAGAGCACCCACAGCGGCAACGTGCGGATGGACGTGACCCTCTCGAGCGACGGTAAGTTTGCCGCCGTGCAACTGCATCAGTTCGTGCCCTACGTCTACAAGCCCGTGAGCAACGCCTACTACTACGAGGGGCACGAAGCTGCCGCCGTATCGGCTTTCGTACAGCGATGTAAGAAGTAGCTCTATTGAACAAAGCGAAACACTTATACTAAAAACATAAAATCAAAACTATTAAACGACATTAATTATGGAAACATCTAATCAACAGGCGAAAGCCCCAAAGAGGGGTTCGTTTACCGGCATCAAATCCGCCGGGCTAGTCATCCTTGTATGCTTTGTCATCGCACTGTGCATCTTTCACTTTGTGTTCGGCAATCCTGCCAACTTCATGAACGGCGACCCTGCCAACCATCCGCTGCCGGGCAATTTCCTCGGCACAATCTATAAAGGTGGCATCGTGGTGCCGGTCATCCAAACGCTGCTGCTCACGGTCATCGCCCTGAGCTTTGAGCGTTACTTTGCCATCGGCGCCGCTTTCGGCAAGGGCAAGCTGCCCCGGTTTGTGCGTCAGATCAAGGATGCACTTGCCGCGGGCGACTTCGCCAAAGCGCAGGCGATCTGCGACAAACAGCGCGGTTCGGTAGCCAACGTGGTAAGCGCCACCCTACGCAAGTACGCCGAGATGGACAAGGAGAGCAGCCTCGCCAAAGAGCAACGGGTGGCAGCCATCCAGCAGGAACTCGAAGAGGCGACCGCGCTGGAGATGCCGATGATGGAGCAGAACCTGCCCATCCTTGCCACCATCACCACGCTGGGAACGCTGATGGGACTGCTCGGTACGGTACTCGGCATGATACGCTCGTTTGCCGCCCTCTCGTCGGCAGGCGGAACCGATTCGGTAGCCCTGTCGCAAGGTATCTCCGAGGCGCTCATCAACACGGCGTTCGGCATCTTGACCGGTGCGTTGGCAGTGATCTCCTACAACTATTACACCACCAAGATTGACAAACTCACCTACAGTCTCGACGAGGTAGGCTTCTCCATCGTGCAGACGTTTGCCGCCACCCACAAGTAACACCGACGGTTATGGCACGCGCTAAAATCAAAAAGAAGAGTACGTTCATCGATATGACTGCCATGAGCGACGTCACGGTGTTGCTGCTCACCTTCTTCATGCTCACCTCCACCTTTGTGCGGAAAGAGCCGGTCAAGGTCAACACACCCGCCTCGGTGTCGGAGATCAAGATACCCGAGAGCAATATCCTCCAGATACTGGTCGACCCGCAAGGCAAGATATTCATGAGCTTGGACAAACAGCCCGACATGCAGGCTGCGCTCGAAGGGGTAGGCAAGGAGTACGGCATCACGTTCACCCCGCAAGAGGTGAAGGCGTTTTCCCTCCTGCCCACCTTCGGCGTACCCATTGCCGGCATGAAGCAGTTTCTCGCCCTGAGCGGCGAGCAACAGGATGCGCTGCTCAAAGACGAGGGCATCCCGTGCGACAGCGTCGACAATCAGTTCAAGGCGTGGGTGCGCAACGCCCGCGCAGCCAACAGCCACCTGCGCATCGCCATCAAAGCCGATGCGACGACCCCCTACAAGGTAATCAAAAACGTGATGACCTCCCTGCAAGACCTGCGCGAGAACCGCTACAACCTGATCACTTCGCTCAAGGAGGTCGAAGAGAATTAAAACCGAACGATTATGGCAGAAGTACAACAAAAAGATAGCAGCAAGAAAGGCAAAGGTAAGCAGAAGAAGATGACCGTCCGCGTGGATTTCACCCCGATGGTGGACATGAACATGCTGCTCATCACCTTTTTCATGCTGTGTACCTCGCTGAGCAAGCCCCAAACGATGGAGATCAGTATGCCCAGCAACGACAAGAGCCTGACGGA
>JAISIN010000019.1 GCA_031262085.1 Prevotellaceae bacterium | reverse complement strand
CTATAGGATACGCTTTCTTGCGCACGGGCGCTTAGCAGACACATCAAAAGGCAAGTTGCTAACAGTATGGGTCGCATAGCAATGGGTTTTTAGTGTGAGATATAGCCATTTGTGTAACTTCGTTGCAAATATAGGCGTGTTATATTGTATACAATGTATTATTTATGTATTATTTGTGGTCTATTGTATATGTTCTTCAACATGTTTTCTGTATACGTCGTTTGGTTTGTTGCCTCCATCGGGCGCCTTTGCGGATGTAAAGTTCACCCTGATGCAGGCGTTTGTTCAGACATTGACAGCGGGAAAAGAGAGTGTTCATCCCTTCTTTGCACCCGTCCAACGGTCGTTAGACGGGCGTCCAACGACCGTTAGCCGCGCGGCTAACCACCGTTGGACGCCGATTAATTCGGCGACAACGACGTTGATATTCGGGTACGCAAACCTTATATGAACGTGAATTAGTCGTATAAAGAAAGGGTGTACCGTTTCGGCACACCCTTTTCTATTTTGATACCCACTCGGGGGGTCGTTTTGTTGCTTCGCCTTTTCGGGCTATACACTCTTCTCAATGCTCCAAACGAATGCGCGCAGTCCCAACTGCTCGGTTTGCTTGTCCATCTCGTGCAGACGCTCGAGCAGCGGGTCTACCCGACTGTCTTCTACCACGGCAATGATAGCCGAGCACATCGACGGCCAGGCGTGGCTGCCATAGTGTGGTTCACCGGTCTTCGAGCCACGTCCCTGCACCTGCTCCCAGTAGGTATAGCCGCGACAGTTGAGGCGTTCGAGGGTGGTGACGATGCGTTCCTGATACGCTTGGTCGAAAGTGATTAATACGGATTTCATATCTTTCCTGTTGTTTTTACTTTCTTGTTGTTTTTTCCTTCGTTAATTTATCGTGTACAATCTCATCGCGGTGCGCATCGAAGTACTTCTGCATCTCGCGCTGTTTACGCATCTTGCGGCGGGCATTCTGCACACCGAAGGCGGCAAACATGCCATACATGGAGGGTACGTATATCAGCGTGAGGATAGATGCCACAGTCAAACCACCGATAACGGCAATGGCCATGGGGCGCCACATCTCCGAACCTTGCCCGTGGCTGACTGCCATCGGAATCATACCCAAGATGGTGGTACACGTGGTCATCAATACCGGACGCAGACGACTGCGACCACCGGTAATCACGGCGTTGATAATAGACTGACCGCGTTCCCGACAGAGGTTGGTGTAGTCGATGAGCACAATACCGTTTTTCACCACAATACCGATTAGCATGATGGCGCCGAGCATACTCATGACATTGAGCGTGGTGTTGGTGAAGAAGAGCGCCATCAACACGCCGCTAAAGGCGAAGAAGATCGAGAAGATGAGGATGAACGGATAGCTGAGTGATTCAAACTGCGCGGCAATCACGATGAATACCAACACGAAAATAAGCACAGCCAGCGTAGCCAAGTCGCGGAACGAATCCTGCTGGTCTTCATACGAACCTGCCACCTGCACGCTGATACCCGAGGGCAACACCATCCGGTCGAGGAGCGCTTGCCCCTCTTCGACCACGTCGCTCAGCGAGGCATCTTCTGCCACCACAGCCGACACGGTCACGATGCGCTCGCGGTCTTTACGCTCGATGGTAGGCGGTGAGAAGCGTTCTACCACCTTGCCCAGCTCTTTTACGCGAATGCCTTGTCCGGCAGCATTGTAGATGATGATGTTCTCTATCGATTCGAGGCTGGTACGGAATTCGGGGGCATAACGCACCTTGATGTCGTACTCTTCGCCATCCTCGCGGAATTGTGAGGCGGTAGCACCGTTGAAACGGTTACGCAGATACGTACCGGCAGTAGAGAGGTTCAGCCCGTGAAGCGCCAGCTTCTCGCGGTCGAACTCTACGCGATACTCGGGTTGATAGTCGCTACGGCTGATAGTCACCTCCGACACCCCTTTCGATTGGAGTAATTCACGTTTCAACTGGGATGCCAGCGTGTCGGTCATCGCCATGTCGTAGCCGTAGATTTCAAAGTCGGCAGTCGACTGTCCGCCTAAGCCGCCACCGCCACCGCCCATCAGCACTTGCGATTTGCTGAACTCGGGATACTTTACGAGGTCTTGACGCATGTCTTCGCAAATCTCTGCCAGCGTGCGTTTACGGTCGCCCGGGTCGACGAGGTTGATGTTGAACGAGATGATGTGCGGACCGTTGTCCTGCATCGAGGCAAACGTGTTGTCGGTATCTGCCTGACCTACGGTGTAGTTGCACACTTTGATTTCGGGATACTCCTTCATCCACTGCTCGGTGAGCTTTTGCGACAACTCTTGTGCCTTCTCCTTACGGCTACCGATGGGTAGCTCCAGACTCACACTGATACGGGCGTTGTCCTGCGAGGGGAAGAATTCCGAACCGATACCTTGCATCAGTAGCAAGCTAAGTCCAAAGAAAGCGACGCAGCAAATCAACACGATGATGCGGTGACGCACAGCCACATTCAGCAACTTGGCATAACCGGCATCGAGTGCATCGAGCGCGCGTTCTATCGGGCGGTAGAATATTTGGAAAGCACGACTTTGCTTCTTTTGCAGCTTCAACATCTGCGAGGCGAGCATCGGGGTGAGTGCCAAAGAGCATACCAATGAGATAGCCATGATGATACACATCATCCAACCCAACTGTTTGAAGAGCACACCTGCCACACCGCTTACCATCGTCAAGGGGAAGAATACTGCAATCATAGTCAGCGTAGATGCTACGATAGAGATAGCTACCTCATTCGTGCCATGTACGGCAGCCTGTTTGGGGTCGGAGCCGCGTTCGATATGGGTCGTAATGTTTTCGAGCGCCACAATGGCATCGTCGACTACCATACCAATGGAGATAGAGAGTGCCGAGAGCGAGATGATATTCAGACTACTGCCCGTTCCGAAGAGATAGATAAACGAGGCTATCAATGAGAGCGGAATGGTGATGGCGATAATCATCGTGGCACGCCAGCGTCCTAAGAACACAAATACCACAATCACCACGAAGAGCAATGCGTAGAGCACCGTCTCGGTCAAACTGCCGATGGTGTTCAAGATGTTGTCCGACGTGTCGACAATGATGCCCAGCTTCACGTCGGGCGGCAGTGCCTTTTGCAGCTTAGGCATCTCGGCTTTCACCTGCTTGGAGATGTTGACCGAGTTGGCTCCCGACTGCTTTTGAATCACAATCATGGCGCCCTGTACGCCGTTGTTGTAAGTCTCTTGTGCACGCTCCTCTATGGTGTCGACCACACGGGCCACGTCGCGCAGGTAGACCGTTCCGCCGTCGGGCTTGGTGCCTACCACGATGTTGTTCATCTCTCGGCTGTCGTTGAACTCGCCCTCTACGCGCAGCGTATAGGTCTCGTTACCGATGTCGAAGCTACCGCCGGGGATATTCCTGTTTTCGGCTCCGATGATGGCGCTGATGGTTTCGATGGAGAGGTTGTATGCTTCCAACTTGTTGGGGTCGCAGTAGACTTCTATTTCGCGCTGCGGTGCACCGCTAATGGATACCGTACCCACACCGGGAATACGTGCCAGCGGGTTTGCCACATTGTCATCGAGAATTTTGTAAAGTGCCGGACGACTTTCGTTGGCTTGTACCGATAGCAGCATGATGGGAATCATGTCGGTGCTGAATTTGAAGATGACCGGTGTCTGAGCCTCGTCGGGGAGCGCCGAAGATACCATATCGAGCTTGTCGCGCACGTCGTTGGTGAGCACGTCTATATCATTACCAAATTCAAACTCCAGCGTGATGAGAGAGAGATTCTCCGACGAGCGGGAGGTGATGTGCTTGAGATTCTCTACTGAGTTGAGCACGTTCTCCAGCGGACGGGTCAAATTGTTCTCAATGTCCGATGCACTGGCGCCCGGATAGGCTGTCATTACCATGATGGTGTTTGTCTCGATGTCGGGCAGCAAGTCAATAGGCAGCTTCGACAAGGAGAAAATACCAAATATCACCACTGCCAGGAAGCAGAGGGAGGTCATAATCGGTTTCTTAACCGCACCTTCGTATAAACTCATGTTCTTAAATTAAAAATTGATTACTTCTCTACCGTTACTTCCATGCCGTTGAGCAGGCGTGCCTGTCCGGCAATGACGACTTGCGAATTGTCGGGTACACCCGATAACAGCTCATACTCGGTATCCATGCGTCGACCCAGTTCTACCTTGTTGTAAGAGACCTTTCCGTCTTTATAGACATAGACATAGCGGTCGCCCGATCCGGCTTGTTTCACGATGGCAATGTCGGGTACTACCACGTGCTCTTGCGTACCGAAGTTGAGTGTGGCGCGGGCAAACATACCCGGTCGTACGCGCTGGTCGCGGTTGGTCAGTTTCACCTCGACGGTGAAGGTGCGCGTGGTGGTGTCGATGGTGGGGTATATCAGGCTGATGACGCCCTCGAAGGCTTCGTCGGCATACACATCCAGCTTCACCGAGGCGGACATACCCAGCTTCACGTCGGCAAAGTGTTGTTCGGAGACATTGATTTTCAGCTTCACCGGAGTGATCTGTTCGACCACCAGCACGGGGTTTCCGCCGCTATACATATCGCCGTTGTCATAGTTGCGTGCGGTAACGATACCGGCTATGGGGCTGATGAGGGCGGTGTTCTCCTGCAAATTCTGATAGGCGGTCTTCTGTACGTCGAGTTGCATTTTCGAGGCATCCCATGCCGACTTGGAGGTTCCGCCTACTTTATACAGCTCGTCGGTGCGCTTGAACTCTATCTCCATGTTGTCTAAGCGTGCTTTGGCTTGTTTGAGGTTGGCTGCGTCCATTTCGACCAATCTCTGTCCTTTGGCTACGCGGTCGCCCACTTCTACCAGTATGCGGTCGATGCGCACGGGGCTTGAGGGTGCTATCTTGTTGGTAACGTCCGCCTCTACGGTGGCGGTATACTCCTGTATTTGATCTACCGGGCGCGCCTCTACGGCAGCCAGTTTCACTATCGGCTTATCTTCTGCTTTCTTGTCGGCAGTTTTATCACCGTTGCATGCGCCCAGCACGACGGTAGCGAGTAGGGCGATGAGTTGAATACTTTTTTTCATATTGTCTGTATGCTTTTTATTTCTTACTGATTGGTTTCTTACTGATTGATGCTGTATGTTTGGGGGGTGCTTACTTTCCCGTATAGTTACGTCCCAGCACTTGGTCGAGGTCGGCTTTGGCTGTGAGGTAGTCGTAGATAGACTGGTTGTAGGTTAGCTCGGCTTGTGTGAGCGATACCTGCGAGTTGTTCAGCTCGAGCACCGTTCCTGCTCCTACGTCGTATCGTTTGGTGGCGATTTCGACTGCTTTGCGTGCCTGCACAACGTTTTCACGGTTGCTCACCACCTGTTCGCTGCTTGCCTGCATGTTGTCGCGATAGCTGGTGGCCTGCATGTTCAGTTTACGTTCGGTGTCGATGCGGGTCTGATTGAGCTGGCGCAGTTGTACGCGTGCCGTTTTTATCTGCGTAAAGTTGCTGGCTTTATATATAGGTATGCTCAGGCTGAATACGAGTTGCGAGCTGCCTGCCCAGTTGTAGTTGAACAGGTTCCACGTAGGGTTGTAGAGCGACTGGTATTGGTAGGTGAACTGTGCGCCCAATGTGGGTGCGAATGCCAGTTTGGATACCTTCAATCCTTTTTCGAGTAATGCCTTGTTCAAGTCTAACTGACGTAGGGATGTGTTATTGTACAATCCCTCTTTCAGGTCGGTCAATTCGTTGACGAAGAGTGAGGCTTCATAGTTGGACAGATTGTCTTCAATGTGCAGGTCGACATCGGCTGTTATGCCCATCAGCACCTTCAGTTGCAGTTTAGCCAGATTGACGGCGTTGCCTGCCGAAATGACGCTGGGCTTCACGCTTCGCATCTGCACCTCGGCGCTAATCTTGTCGAACTCGCTGACAACGCCCTGTTTGAACTTGGCGTTGACCACATTGAAGTTCTCTTCTGCCACCTTGTAGCTCTCTTGTAGCACGGAGTAGCTGTCTTGCGCCAGCATAAGTTGGTAATAGGCTTTGGTTACCTGATTGACCAAGTCTTGCTTGGAAGCCCTCGATTTCTCGACTGCCAATTGAATGTCGGTCTTGGTCATAGCCATCATCCCATAGACGGTAGGAGCAAAGATAGGCAGGCTAACCGTGAGTACGCCGGCTACGGTGTTCGAGTTGTCGCGTCCCATCTTGAAGGTCATGGTGTCGAGCTTCATTTGGGCTGCCGAGATGGTGTGTTGCCACGTCCCTCCTATGCTTACTTCGGGCAGCAGGTTTTGCCACGCCTCGGTATCTGCCACTCTCTTCAGGATAATGTCGTCTTCAGCCACTTTGATGGTGGGGTTGTCGCTTAAAGCGATCTCCAGTGCGCGGTCAAGAGTCAGTGTTAAGGTCTCTTTCTGTCCCTGCGTTTGTGCGCTTGCCGTTCCGTAGAGAAGGGCAGCTACGAGCAGGATGGTCATCTTTTTACCTTTTAAAAGTACTTTTCTCATACAATTCTATTATTGTTTGTTTTTTGGTTACTTGCGATATGATTTAATAAACTCCTCCAGCAGGCGGTATCCCTTTTCGGTAGCGATGCCGCGCAGGTAGGTGAACATGACCGATTCGTACACTTCGATAAGCGGATAATCCTTGAATATCTCGGTGTTCATGAGCAGGTTGAACTGTTCGCGCACCAGCAGATTAACGATGTCGAAATTGATGTCGCCGCGAAACATGCCTTGTGCCACGCCTTGACGGAAGAATTGAATCTTCTCGTCGGTGTCGCGTTGGTGGCGGAGTTGTAGTTCTTCGCGCACCCGGGGATACTTCTGCATATCGGTAAAGAATTTCTTGTTGACCAACCGGTATTGCTCAATGCTGCGCTGGTAGAGTTTGAGTATCACTTCCATCACGTTGCTCGATTCTTCGTATACCGTCTTGGCGTAGGCATCGGCGTCACTCTTGGTTTTGTACAAACACTCCAGCAGCAGTGTCTCTTTATCGGGGAATACTTCGTAAAGTGTCCGTTTGGAGATACCCAATCCGGCTGCAATATCATCCATTGTAATACCCTTAATGCCATTGTTCACAAACAGTTGCAGGGAAACGTCTACGATATGTGCACGCAACTTTGAGCGTTGATGATGCTCTGTTTCTTCTATACTCATTTTACCTTTTATTGTTAGCTTATGGGGATTTGTTATAAAAAGCGCGGCAAAGGTAACAAGAAAACTATATCGTAGTTTTTAGTTTTCTTTGAAAGATAACGGTAATTAGGAATTATTAGGAATTGGTGTGGTTGATCAGGTGGTTGATAGATTTAAGGTGCTGTTTCAGTTTTTTTTATTTAATATTTCTATCCCTACACTTTAGAGCGCCAAGCTAAGGATGGCAGCGAACCTTAGAAATATGAATTGTTCTGACAATATCTAAGGGAAAAAGGGCAATGGCAAGCATATCCGCGGCAAGGTCGTATAGTAACACAGTGTTAGTCGTATTTTAACACGATGTTAATCGTATCTTAACACGCAGTTAGTCGTATACCTGTCATCACCCCCTCCAAAAGGTGTTGTAGAGCCTCTAAACGAATAAGTATGGCATTCTATAAGGAGACTTGGAAAAAAGTTGACTCCCTGTGGTATCTAGCTCAAAATAAGCGGGGCTGTGTTTGTACGACACAGCCCCGCTTTCTGTTTGAACGCTTATTACGCTCGTTGAGCGACTACTTCTTCGTCATTTGCAGATAGTAGTAGTTATAATAACCGCCCTTACCCGGTACGTAAGCTACACGGGTGCTTCCGTTGTAGGTGCGACTGGTGAATCCTACCATCACGCGCGTGGTCGAGATAGATCCATAGTCGTTGAGCGAGAAGTGCAACTGACCGTCGACCAAACCGAACTCTTCACTTCTGATGGCATACAGCATGTCGGAACGGTAGGTGTAGTAGCCGTTGCTTGGCAAATCGAGGGCGTAGGTCATCCACCAGAAGTCGTATCCTTCGGGGGTTATTGCCATATTCTGTCCGTAGAGGTACAGATTGGAATCTTCAGGGTTGTAAGTCATCACAATCTTGATGCTTTCGTCTTCATTAATACCTTCCAAGTAGTAGGTATTCTCCTTCTCTCCTTTTACCAAGCTTACCGGCAACGTGCGATTGGGATTGGTTGTGCTGGTGCTGCTTGAGTATTTCAGCTCATAGTCGCCCAGATAATAATCGAAAGAGGCAGGCATGGAGTAAGTCGCATCTTCGGAATAGTACAGACCGTAATCTTGAGTCAGTACATACGAGCGAATGTGATAAGGCAGTTTAGGCAGGTCGGCATCGATCTTGATATTGTAGGTGCCGGGTTCTATGTCGTCGAGTTTGACAACAACAGCATCGGCATCTTCCATCGCGGGGAACGCTTTTAAGCTATATACATATCCCTGCTCCAGCACCTTTACGGCTGCGGGGTTGAAGTTGGTAAAGAGGACACCGGTAAATCCGCCGTCGGTAACGGCAAAGTCGGATACTTTGTTGTTACGGATCACCTTCGCTGTGGTGGCGTGTGTCTCTTCGCCGTAGATCAGACCGCCCTCATAGACCAAATAGGGACGTATATAATAGGTGGTCTCCGGTTCTAACCCCGTCATGGCGCCTACGAAAGATGCCTGTGGCTCGCTGTTCTCTACTTTTGTGGAGAGATCGGAAGTGGGGTTGGGAGAGGTGCTCCAGCAGATACCGCGTGTCTGTACCTGCTTGCCGCCGGTGGTTACCACCATGACGTTGCAGTTGATGGCGGTGAGGTCGGTCGAAGCAATCGATACCACCTCGATGGCAGGCGTTCCGTAGTCGTAAGTGCGGAAATCGACGGTTGTGCCATAGAGTGTTTCGCCTCCGCTTACGGCATACGCGCGGATGTAATAGGTCGTACCTTCCGACAGACCGTCGATGGCTACCTGATACTGTCCGAAGCCCGATCCGGCAGCTCGGTGGTTGTCGGATACGGTGGGATGGTCGGACGTACTCCAGCAAACACCCCGTTCGGAGGGAGAGCCTTGCAGTACTTCGCCGTTGAATACCACCGAGTTATAGGTCACATTCGTTACGTTGAAGGTTTCCACGACCACCGGCTGGTTATCGTCGTCGTCGCCGCAAGCGGTAACAAGCAGGGCGCCCATCATCATCAGGGCGGTGTATCGCATCATGCGATAGATATGTTTCTTCATTTTCTTGTACGATTTTAGTGATTACTACTTAACGATACCGGCTATAAAGCTGTCTGTTTCGTTACCGGCACTGTCCACCACATAGAAGCCGGCAATGTTGGCAGAAGAGCCGGGCGTGTTGTTGGGTATCCAGCTGAGCTTGAAACGGTGCCCATTGATATAGTCGAATACATCCAAATAA
Source organism: Prevotellaceae bacterium (assembly GCA_031262085.1). GTDB lineage: Bacteria > Bacteroidota > Bacteroidia > Bacteroidales > Bacteroidaceae > Bacteroides. Next base: position 19,045 of record JAISIN010000019.1, on the reverse strand, counting down.
GCCGATCGGGTATTGTTCTCGTTGGTACGGTTGGGATACTGGGTCATGAGGTCGAACGTATAGAAGCCGTTGCTGTCGGTCGTGACACGCCAGTACCACTGCGCATTGTAGCCCGAACCGCTGGAGTTGACGTAGCGGAAGGTCACTTCGAGCACGGTCTGTGCCAGCTTGTCCTCGCCGTTCTCTTCGTACTGTATCAATACGGGACTCTGTGCGCCCGGATAGAGCGTGAAGTCAATGTAGTCGAGCGAACGGTTACTCAGTCCGCCGAGCTTGGTATTCACGTCATTGTACAGTTGGAGGAAGTCGCCCGTGAGGCTGCCGGTGAGGTCGGCAACATCGGTGCGGAAACCACTGTAGGTCAAGCCTACGCCCAATACCATCTCAATAGGAATGATCGGCTCCAGATTGTCGAAGAGCGGGTAGCTGCCACCGTCATCGGTCTTGACTTGGTAGGCTTTTGCCTGTTCGTCCCAATCGAGTTGGATGATATTCTTCCCCATGAAGGGAACCTCACTTATGAAATAAACCGTACCCAATTGCTCACCGTTCACTTCTCCATCCAGATCGACATAGCAGGGTGAATCTCCGCTGATCAGTGAAGCGGTGGCATCATCCCAGTATTGATAAGAGGCGGAACGGGTGCTGACGTTGAGTTGCAGGTTCTTGCCGTCAATGTTGACCGCGGGATATTTGACTTTGCCGAAGAAGTCGGTCAGCGCCTCGTTGCTTTTCTCGAACCCTCCGTCCAGGATGGCAGCTGCTTCGGCTGCGCTTGCCGGCTCCAAGATGGCGGGAGTAAAGTTAAAACGTCCCAACAACAGGAAGCTACCTGCATTCTCCTCCAAAAAGTAGAAGTCGAAGTCGGACTTCTGCCCGGTGCCCGAGTCGGCAGCACCCGATATGGAGGGGTCGGGGTCACAAATCTGCGTGATGTAGCAGCCGGTGTCGAACGACAACATAGGTGCCGAAATCACGCGTAGCCGGTAGCTCGATTCCATCACCTTGTGATTGAAGTCGGCAGCGCTTGCCACACGGTTGTTCTCGTCGAAGCTCACCCAGAAGCGGTACACGCCTCCCAAGCCGGTGGGGATGGTCAGTATCCATCCGTTCGGAGCAGAGACCAGTGTCTGCTGATAGTGGTCGAGGGCTTTTTGCAGCCGCACATCTGCCGGCTCGTCGAATATGGGGTCCATCATCTTGTCGCACGACGTGAATATACCCGCCGTCAACAAGGTCAGTATAAATAATATCTTTTTCATCATGCTCTGTTTTTAATATTTCAATAAATAGGCTTTGAGGGCAGTTTGTACCATTTCATGCAGTCCGGGTTCTTCCTTTGTTCCGTAGAAGGTAATGCCCCAAGCGCTCTTCATATACTCCACCATGATGGATTCTTTCTGTTTCAGCGCCTGACGGGCTGTGATGTCCTTACCCAGCAGCTTAACGGTGTCGTCGGCTTGGTCGACATAGTTGTTGAACCAGTCGCGTCCGTACACCAAGATCATCGATACCATTTCGGCAAAGTCCTCGGTGGGCGAATCGCTGGCATACGGAGTGATATATCCCAAGTTGCGTGCCTGCTCTCCCTCTTTGATATTGGTCCATGCCGATTCGGAGGCGGTGATGTAGAGGAAGCTATCGGGGAAGCGGGTGATTTGATTCAGCGTGTGCGTGAACTCATGGTGCGTGGTTTTCAGGATGCGGCGCACCAAGTCTTGGAACGTATCAGGATTAGAGGGGTCGAACCAGTTGATGCGGTAGAGCGTCACTTTGTTACCGCCTTCGGCTTCACCCAGCGTGATGGTTCCGTTGGTGTTGTACTTGGGACTGCCAATCAGCATGTAGGTTTTGGGGGCATTAGCCTGCAGAAAGTCTAATCCTTTGGTTGTCTCGTAGGGTTTAATCCACACGTCGCGAATCAGCTCCATCACAGGCTGTACCTTGTCTTCCTGCGGGGGGACGAGCGTCGCGGTCAGCTCTTCCGTCGGATTCCAGCGATACTCCACGGAGATGTTGTAGGGTTTGGTAAAGTTCTCGTAAATCCACTTGTCTAAAGCCGTTTCCACATAGTCTTCACCGCCCAGTCCGTAGATAGGATTCGAAGTATCCAAGGCGTCGTCATCGGTACAAGCGGGCAATGTGGTAATTGCCAGCATCGACAACAGTAGATAAATATAATTTCTTACTTTCATAATCTCAATTATTAGCTTGTTCATTGTTATAGGTTACCATTGGGGACTTAGAATGTTGGTGCGCGGGTTGAGTTCCATTCCTGCCAGTACCACATTGTCGGGTACTTGTATCACCCAACGGTCGTCGCCCGGATAGAGGGTATTGCTCTCGCCGCCGGCTTGCGGGTTTGTGGTGTGCGTACAGGGCATTTTGTAACGTATCATGTCCCAGTAGCGCAAGCTTTCGTGTATGAACTCGTTCTGTCGGCAGAGCAGAATGAAATGTACCAGCGCTTTCTGTTTCAGTGTCCACGACTGCGCCCCCATGGCGTTGTACTTGTTCATGTAGAACTCCGGATCGTTGATCAATGCGCGGTAGAAAGAGGTGATCTTTGCCAGTGTCAAGCTGTGCGAGCGTTCGTTATAGTTGACGATGCGTGTGCGGCAGAAGAGATTCAGGTCTGCCACAGCCCGCAGGGTGTCGCCGCTCAGGGCATACGCCTCGGCCCGGTTGATCAAGATCTCTTCCATGCGAAGCCAGGGATAGGCAGCGTGATAGACACCGGTGCTGGCATTGACCGTGGTGGTCTTGAAGTACGACTGGAACTTGGGTATGTAGTAATTCCAATCACCCGAGTGGAATATCTTGTAGGCAAACGTTGCTCCGGTAGGATTTTGTGCCGATACGGTGCGGTCGAGGTCAGGGTCGCTGGTGGCGTAGCGCCAACTGTTGGTACGTGAGGCAATGTCCGAAGCCACGTCGCTCAGCAGCAGAATCGAGGGGTTGCTGGTGGAGTTGAACGCTATCTTGATGTCGGTGCTGCTCGACATGCTCTGTAAAGCTCCCGGCCAGTCTTGGAAGTTGTTCTTCACAAAGGTGGTAGCGGGGTCTTCCAACGCTACGGCTTCTGTTTCGGGGTCGAGGGCGGGTTGCGGAATGACGCGGTTTGCCATCTCTATCACCTTGGCGTAATCGCCTTTGTACAGGTAGAAGCGGGTGGCGAAAGCGTAAGCAGCATTCGGGTTGAAGTGATAGGTAGAGATGCCTTTCGATACGGGAGCGATACGCTTCAATCCCTCTTCGAGGTCTTTCTGAATGCTGCTCCACAACTCTTCTACGTTGCCGCGCTCATATTGCTTGTTGATTTCGGTCTCCTGCTCGGTGATGTAGGGCAATCCCAGATTGGTGCCGTTCTTGGCAGGTTCGGAGAGGTCGTAGAGCGGACTGTAGCAGCATGCCAGTATGAAGTGGCAGAAAGCGCGCAACGTCAATGCCTCGCCTTGATAGGCGCTCAGCTTTTCGCTACGGTCGGCGCCACCCAATAGCTCGATGGCATCGAGTGCGCCGTTGGCGCCGGCAATAGAGTGCCACAAGGCTACCCATACCTGCGCGGGTGAATCCTGGCGGGTCTGCGTCTCACCGTCGCGCCAGAAGAAGGCGTCGCGGTTGGTCTGTGCACCCGATTCGGTACCGGTATTCTTATCGGTAACGTTGTCGATGCGCGGGTTGATCATCGGAGCATACGTATTGTCGGGATACGAGCCTGCCAGCAGCAAGCCGACCTTGTCTTCGGTATCTATTTCCGTCCGGTTATCGGGGGTCACGTCCAGATAGTCGTTACACGAGGTCAACAACCAAGTGGTCGACAACGCGGCTATCAGCAGTGTTATAATCTTATTTTTCATATTCGTTATCGTTAATTAGAATCCAACTTTGAGTGAGAGAATGTATTGGCGTTGCAACGGTTGTGCCACACCACCGGCGTTGTAGAACTCGGGGTCTTGTCCGTTGAGCTTCTTATCGGCATAGAACATGTACAGGTTGTTACCCGACAGCGTGACGGCGGCTGTTTTGATGAAGTGGGTTTTCTGCAACAGCAGCGAGGGAATGTTGTAGGTCAGCGACAGGGTCTTCAACCGCATGAAGTCACCGCTTGCCACCCGCTGTGTGGAGTAGTTGTAGGCGGAATAGGGATAGTAGCCGTCGCCGCTGCCGATGCTGTTGCGAAGGCTGCTATCCCACATCGACGGAATATTCGTATAGCGCTCGTCGTAGGGCATGATCCAACGGTCTTTGAACTCCTTGGGCAGTGCATCCAGTTCGGAGTATTTGCTCTTGAATGCAGGGAAGAGGCGAATCTTGTTACCGCCCTGATAGGTGAGGAACACATTGAGTGTGAAGTCCTTGTAGCGGATGGTGTTGTTGATACCGCCGGTATAGGTGGGATCGACCGAGCCTTCGTACTTGATGTACTTCATGTAGGTGTTGACGTCGGTGTTCTGCATGTACAAGCCGTAGTTCAGATTACCGACTTCGTCGATGAACAGGGGCACGCCGTTGTTGTGTGCCAATGTCACGTAATCGACCGAGAAGAGGCTTCGCAACGGATAGCCCACAATGTTACCGCCTTCGGGGCGGGTGATGTCGTAAATGCGGGGATTGTATTCCATGCGGGTGATCTCGCTGGTGTTCCAACTGAAGGGCAGGTTGACGCGCCAACTGAAGTTCTTGTTGTTCACCGGTACCAATCCGAGTGTTACCTCCCAACCGTAGGATTTCATGTCGGAGTAGTTGGCGTAGCGCGTCCAGTCACCGCTGGTGTAGGCGGTACGGATGCGGTCGACCAAGTCGTAGTTGTTCTTCTTCCAATACTCGACCATGAAGTCGATGCGGTTGTTGAAGAAGCTGGCGTTGAAGCCGATGTTGAACTGATACGACTTCTCCCACGTCAGTCCGGCATTACCGATCTGGTCAATGTAGATGGTGCTTTCGGCATCGTCGGCAGCTTGCGGGCGGTAGGCGTTCTGGCTGTAATAAAGGGTAGTGGAGTTGCCGCGTTCGGGCGCTTGTGCCGACAGTCCGTAGCTGGTACGGATGTTCATGTGGTCGATCCACTTGGAGAGCGGCTTCATGAACTTCTCTTCCATGATGTTCCAACGGAAGCCGAGGTTCCATGTGAGCAGCCAGCGCTCGTTGCTACCTGCCATGTTAGAGCCTTCGTAGCGGGTGGTACCGGAGAAGGCGTAACGCATGTCGTAGGTATATTCCAAGTTGGCATAGAAGGCGGCGAAGCGATAGCTGGTTTCGTCCATACCATAATAATAATTGCTGCTCTCGAGCATCATCTTGAAGATGCGGTAGTCGTAAGAGGGTACGCCACCCAGTTCGTATTGGTAGCCATAACCTTTGTTCTCGCGGTTCTGCCGTTCGTTGCCCTGTATCTGGCTACCGACCACTGCCGATACCTCGTGTATATTGGCAAACGTGTTCTTGAAGTTGAGCTGGTTGCGGATGTCATACGAGCGTAGCACGTTGTCGTAGGTGTTGTAGAAACCACCGTTGGGCAGTACCGATGCGGCTTCGGCATTGGGGTTCTCGGGGTCGACATAGAGAAATTTGTTGTTGCTGCGTATCGTAGAGGTACCGTCGGCACGGTATGCCTGAGCCATGTTGGAGTTCTCCTGAATGATGTGTTCGCGGGTGGAGTTGACATAGCGCACATTGCCCATGAACTGATAGTCGAGCCATTTGGTAAACTTGAACTTGAACTCGCCCTGCAGCTTGATGTCCATCACACGGATGCGCAACTGGTTGTTGTCAAGCTCGCTCAAGATGTTGAACGGAGCATAGTTGCGGGTGAAGTACTCCAGATTGCCGTCTTCGTCGTAGGCGGTCAATGCGCGCGAGGTATTCATGGCATAGCTGAAGGGGTTGATGTCGAAGTCGCGTTCGTACTCACCGCTCACGGTGTTATCGACGCGGTTCAGCGTACCCGGGTTGATCTGCTCGCGGTAGTTGGCTGCCACGTTGAAGGCTACGTTGATACGCTGCCCTAACTTATAGTCGTTGCGCAGGTTGGCTGTGTAGCGCTTCACGTTCTCACCGATCGACCATCCCGGATCGGAATAGAGGCTGACCGAGGCGTAGGTCTGACTGTTCTCCGTTCCCGACGATATGCTTAGTGAGTGCTCCTGTACGATGGTATTGCGGAAGAGCAAGTCGAACCAGTTGGTGTTGGCGTTCTGGTAGCGTTGCAGGAAAGCGCGCCGTCCGGCAACGGTGTTCTCTACCAGCCAGTTTCCGTTCTCGTCTTTCTGATTCATCTGTTGGTACATCTTGCCGTAGATACCCGAATTTGCGGCATTGGCGATGCTTGAGTTGATATATCCCTTGCGTGCCAACTCGGAGTAGACGGACATCTGGTCGTAAGAGTTCATGATGTTGTAGTCGGAGTAGAGCGGCTTCTGCCGAACGAAGAAGTTGCCGCTGTACGATACGACCGGCTTGCCCTCTTTTCCTTTCTTGGTGGTGACCACGATCACGCCGTTCATGGCGCGTGCACCGTAGAGGGCGGTGGCGGAGGCATCTTTGAGAATGTCGATGCTCTCAATGTCGTTGGCATTCAAGCCGGCTACCGACGAGCCGAGCAGGGTGGTGGGGTCACCGCTGGCAAGCTGGTCGTTCGACACGTTGACGATGTCTTCGAGCACCACGCCGTCGATAACCCATAGCGGCTTGTTGCTACCATATATAGAAGTAGCGCCGCGAATACGAAGCTTGGGCGCCGCACCAAAGGTGCCGCTCACGTTCTGAATCGATACACCGGCTGCCTTGCCTTCGAGCATACGGCTGATGTCGGTCATACCTTCGGCAATGACGTCGTCGGAACGCAGTTTCACCGTCGAACCGGTAAAGGTTCGTTTATCCAGATTCTGAAAGCCGGTAACGACGACTTCGTCCAGCAATTCCGAATCTTCCTTTAGTACCACTTTCATGGTGCGTTGTGTACCTACCTTAATTTCTTGGGTAGTCATACCAATGTATGATACGACTAATGTTTGGTTAGAAGCTACCTGAATGGTGAATTTGCCATCCAAGTTGGTTACAGTACCGGTTTGGGTTCCCTTAACCATAACAGACACACCCACGAGGGGTTCTTCGTTCACATCGGTCACCAAACCATTTAGCGTAAATTGAGTTCCTTGCCCGAAAGTAGAACAAGCCATCGAAAAGGCTAATACAAGACTAAAAATCAGGCGTTTATGAATGATAGTAGGCTTACTGTCATTCAGTGCTTTGTTTGAATTAATCTTCATGTCATCAAATTAGATTGTTAATGTTAATACAAATGCAATGCAAAAATATGAAAAGAATGTTTCCATAAGCTAACAAGTATCATTAACTTAGGCAAAGTTTTTATATAACCAAACTATATGCAAAAGAATAGGATTGCAGCCAAAGAAACGGAAACAGTAACTCCGCTGCCACAACACGAGCAGCACTTTCACATTTTTTGAGAGCTTGGAGCCTGTTCGGAACCATCCAAGTTGTTAGCATTCTTTATTGTTGGGCATATCATGCGAATCATCGGGTAAAGTCTGCCTGAAAGCGTTAAAATAGACTAAAAACGTAACGTATGTAACATACTGAAAAGTTTTTGTTACAGTAGAGCATATCTGTGTAATCTACACGATAGTATCTGTAACCAAATTATTTGGTAGTGCACATCGTAGCGACTAACTTTGTGGGTAGATTTTTGTATCTAATCATATCCATTTTTCAGTAACATATCATTTTAAGACTATGGACAAAAAAAGCAAGAACCTTGCACTCGTATTACTCGCCGCTTCGGCTTTGACAGCCTGCGGAGGAAGTAAACAGGAACCTACGCTCAAAGAAGCGTTGAAAGACAAGTTCCTCATCGGCGTAGCTCTAAACAGCTGGCAAACCTCTGGACGCGACACGGCAGCTGTCGCTATCGTAAAGAAGCAGTTCGCTGCTATCGTACCCGAAAACTGCATGAAGCAGTCGGTCATTCACCCCGAACCCGACCGCTACGACTTCGCCCAAGCCGACGAATTCGTAGAATTTGGTCTCGCCAACAACCTCTGGATAACCGGACACTGCTTGGTATGGCACTCGCAACAGTCACGTTGGTTCTGCACCGATGAAAACGGCAATAACGTCTCTGCCGACGTGCTCAAGGAGCGTATGAAAGAGCACATTTACACCGTAGTAGGACGCTACAAAGGTAAGATCAAAGGATGGGACGTAGTGAACGAGGCCATCCTCGAAGACGGCTCTTACCGTAAGAGCAGACTCTATGAGATTCTGGGTGAAGAGTTCATTCCACTGGCATTCCAGTATGCACACGAAGCCGACCCCGACTGCGAACTCTATTACAACGACTACAATGAATGGTATCCGGAGAAACGTGCCACCGTGGTACGTCTCATCAAAACCCTCAAAGAACGCGGATTGCGCATCGACGGTATCGGTATGCAGGGACATGTAAGCATGACCAGCCCCACCATCGAAGAGTATCAGGCTACTATTGACGACTACGTAGGCGCCGGCGTGAAAGTGCTCGTTACCGAACTCGACATGAGCGCCTTGCCCGAACCGCGACGCATGGGTGGTGCCAACGTTTCCGACCGTGAAGCTTATCGCAAGGAAATCGACCCCTATAAAGAAGGATTGCCCGATTCTGTATCGGTAAAGTGGACCAACCGCATGGCAGACCTCTTCGACCTCTTCCTAAAGAATAGCGACAACATGTTGCGCGTTACACAATGGGGAGTAACAGATGCTACCTCGTGGAAGAACGGATTCCCTGTACCCGGGCGTACCGATTATCCGCTGCTCTTCGACCGGCAGAACAACCCCAAACCGGTAGTAGAACGGATTATTGAAGATGCGAAGAAGTATTGATATGAAACAAAGAATCACTACCTTATTTATTGTATTTTTCGCCTGCACAGTCTTCTTTGGTACAGCATCGGCACAAGACAAAGACTTTCATATCTACCTCTGTTTCGGACAATCGAACATGGAGGGCGCAGCCCGCTTGACCCCTTCCGACAAAGAAGGGATCAGCGACCGCTTCCGTATGATGTCGGCGCTCGACTGCCCCGACTTGGGACGCGAGATGGGGCACTGGTACACCGCCGTTCCCCCACTTGCCCGCTGCAACACCGGTCTGACACCGGTCGACAACTTCGGACGCACCCTGGTGAAGTATCTGCCCGAAAACATCAAGGTAGGTGTTGTCATGGTCGCTATCGGAGGTTGCAAGATCGAGATGTTCGATAAGGACAACTACCAGCCACAGGTGGCAGCTGCTCCCGACTGGCAGGCGCCCATGATCGAATCGTATGGAGGAAACCCCTACGCACGTCTCGTCGAGCTGGCTAAGCTGGCACAGAAAGACGGCGTTATCAAAGGCATCCTGATGCACCAAGGCGAATCGAACACCGGCGAACGCGACTGGCCCGACAAGGTGAAGAAGGTGTACAACAACCTGCTCGCCGACCTCCACCTGAATGCTGCCGACGTGCCCTTGCTGGCAGGCGAAGTGGTGGGAGCCGACCAAGGCGGTGTGTGCGCTTCGATGAACCGCATCATCGACCGGCTGCCGCAAACCATACCAACCGCTCACGTCATCTCATCGACCGGCTGCACCGACGGTCCCGACAACCTGCACTTCAACACCGAAGGCTATATGGAGCTGGGTAAGCGCTATGCTGCCACCATGCTCGACCTGCTGGGCGTGGAGAACGACATCCGACCGTCGACTTGGCGCAACCCCGTCATCCAGACGCACTACACCCCCGACCCCGCACCGGTAGTATTCGGCGATACCTTCTATCTCTACACCGGACAGGACGAACCGGGTTACGGCTTCTTCACCATGAACAATTGGCGCGTTTACTCCTCGCAAGACATGGTGAACTGGACAGACCACGGTATACCATTATATATAGAAGACTTCAAGTGGGCAAAAGACCGAGCTTGGGCTTCGCAGTGCATTGAGCGCGACGGCAAATATTACTGGTACATCTGTGCCACCACCCAAGATGGTCGCGGCATGGCAGTCGGCGTAGCCGTAGGCAACTCGCCCACCGGTCCGTTCAAAGACGCCATCGGAAAGCCGCTCATCGAAGGGAGCTGGGACAACATCGACCCCACTGTGTTTATCGACGACGACGGACAGGCATACCTCTACTGGGGCAATCCCACCGTGAACTGCGTTCGCCTGAATCGCGACATGATCTCCTACTCGGGCGAGGTGATGCAGATGGAGCAGACCGTAGAGAGCTTTGGAGGCGTGAAGTCGCGCGACCGCAACGTCACTGCCAACAACAAAGATTCGTATGTCGAAGGTCCGTGGTTCTACAAACGCGGCAAAAAGTACTACCTGCTTTACGCTGCCGGAGGCATTCCCGAACATATCTCCTACTCCATGAGCGATTCGCCCGTCGGACCGTGGAAATACATGGGTCAGGTCATGCCGCTGCAACCCACCAACAGTTTCACCAACCACTGTGGTGTAATCGACTACAAGGGACACTCGTACTTTGCCTATCACACCGGCTTGCTGCCCGGCGGTGAAGGCTTCGGACGCGCCACCTCACTCGAAGAGTTTACCTACAACGCCGACGGCACCCTGCCCACCATCCTGATGACCCGCAAGGGAGTAGCCCCCGTAGGCACACTCAATCCGTATCGCCGCGTAGAAGCAGAGACCATTGCATGGTCGGGCGGTGTGTCGACCGAAGAGAATGCCAAAACCGGCGTCTATGTGTCGAACATCCACAACGGCGATTCCATCCTTGTGCGCGAAGTAGATTTCGGAGCTGCCTCGCCCCGCAAGTTTACTGTTGCTGTAGCCAGCGCCCTGCAAGGAGGTACGCTCGAAGTGCGTGTCGACGGACCGACAGGCACACCGATAGCCACCGTAGCCGTACCCCGCACCGGCGGATGGGAGACGTGGCAGACGGTAACCGTACCCGTCACGGGACAAGTCACCGGCGTACACGACCTCTACTTTAAGTTTCGTGGACACTTCGACCGCAATGGCGACAAGTTGTTTAACTTTGACTATTGGCAGTTTGCAAAGTGATTTGGTGGCATGTAAATGAGGCAAATTGGGCAGATGAACGAATATTCTGCCTAATTTGCGTCATTTGTACACCATTTATATGAATATATCGGCTCTGTTCTCCGACAAATAGCCGTAACTTTGCTGATATATTTTTAATACTCATTTCCCCATGAAACATTTTACATTCTTTTTTACCCTGTTGCTTGTCGCATCTACATTGTGTGCGCAACCGGCAGAATCCACTGCCGACGTGAACGGGCAGCGGATCACCATCACATTCTACACCCCCACTACGGTGCGCATCCTGAAAGCGCCCGCCGACCGGACGTATGAAAAGCAAAGCCTTTCCGTCACCGCCCAACCCACCCTCAGCGAGTCGGATGTCACCATCCGCCGCTCGTCGGGCAGCCTGCAACTCATCAGCAGCAAGCTGCGCGTCGCATTAAACTTGCACACCGGCATCGTCACCTTCGCTACGTCGCAGGGTAAGAAGCTCTTGCAGGAGAAGGCAACAGCCGACTTCAAAGATTTCGACGATGCAGGCGTCAAGACCTTCACCGTCAGCCAATCATTCCGGCTCGATAAGGACGAAACCCTCTATGGCTTGGGGCAGCTCCAGAACGGCAAAATGAGCCAGCGCAACCAGCGCAAATATATGATACAGGGCAACACCGAAGACTTCACCAACATCGTCCAGTCAGTGAAGGGCTACGGACTGTTCTGGGACAACTACTCGCCTACCACCTTTGCCGATAGCCCCGAAGAGACCTCGTTCACCTCGGAGGTGGGCGACTGCGTAGATTACTACTTCATGTACGGCGGCAACGCCGACGGTGTGGTGGCAGAGATACGCGTATTAACGGGCGACGTGCCCATGTTCCCCCTTTGGGCATACGGTTTCTTCCAGAGTAAGGAGCGCTACAAGACCCAGCAGGAAACTGCAGGCATCGTGCGTCGCTACCGCGAACTAAACGTGCCGCTCGACGGTGTGATTCAAGACTGGCAATACTGGGGCGACAACTACCTGTGGAACGCCATGGAGTTCCTCAACCCCGACTTTCCCCGCCCCAAGCAGATGATGGACGAGATACACGGCATGAATGCCCACTTGATGATCTCTGTCTGGGCATCGTTCGGACCCATGACCAAGCCCTATCGCGAGATGCAACCCCAAGGGATGCTGCTCGACTTCCATACCTGGCCCGAATCGGGTCTCTCTTCCTGGCCGCCGCGCATGGACTATCCATCGGGCGTGCGCCCCTATGATCCCTTCAACCCTGAAGCGCGCAACATCTACTGGAAGTACCTCAACGACGGCGTCTTCTCCACCGGCGTCGACGGCTGGTGGCTCGATTCCACCGAACCCGACCACCTTAGCTTCAAGCCCGAAGACTTGAACCTCAAGACTCATCTCGGATCGTTCCGTCGCGTGCGCAATGCCTATCCGTTGGTATCGGTAGGAGGCGTGTACGACCACCAGCGCGCCACCACTTCCGACAAGCGGGTATTCATCCTCACCCGTTCGGCGTTTGCCGGACAGCAACGCTATGGCGCCAACACATGGACAGGCGACGTACAAGCCTCGTGGGATGTGCTGGCACGACAGATACCTGCCGGACTGAACTTCTCGCTTTGCGGCATCCCGCACTGGAACAGCGACATCGGCGGCTTCTTCTTGGGTCGTTACCCGCGCCGCACCGCCGACCCCGACTATCGTGAGCTGTTCCTGCGCTGGTTGCAGTTCGGTACCTTCTGCCCCATGATGCGTTCGCACGGCGCCGACGCCGCCCGCGAAATATGGGAGTTCGGCAAGAAAGGCGAACCTCTCTACGACGCCATCGAAAGCTTTATCCGTCTGCGCTACTCCCTGATACCATATATATATAGTACTTCGTGGGAAGTATCGGCACGCCGTTCGACCTTTATGCGCGCCCTCGTGATGGACTTTGCCGCCGACAAGCGGGTGTGGGACATCAACGACCAGTACATGTTCGGACCATCGCTGCTGGTATGCCCCGTCACCAAGTCTTCGAAGGAGAGTACGCAACGCAGCGTTTACTTGCCCAAAGGTACGGTGTGGTACGACTTCTGGAACAACAGCGCTGTGAAAGGCGGACAAACTGTTGTTCAGGAGACGCAGCTCGACCGCATACCGCTCTACGTGCGTCAGGGAGCCATCCTGCCGATCGGTCCCGATGTGCAATACACCGGTGAGAAGCGGTGGGACAAGCTGAACATCCGCATCTATCCGGGCGCCAACGGCACTTTCACCCTCTACGAAGATGAGTTCGACAACTACAACTACGAGAAGGGCAAATGCACCGAGATCGCATTCAAGTGGAACCAGTCGAAGCGCACCCTCACCATCGATGCACGCAAGGGCAGCTACAACGGTATGCTCCCCACCCGCACCTTCGTGATACAACAAGCCGGTAGCGACACGGCAAAAGAGGTGACGTACAACGGAGAAGCGCTGACCGTACAACTCTGAAAATCCGTCATCAACGATAACCGTTCATACATTAATTATATATAAAACATAGTTTACATGAGACATCTATTACTTTTCTCCCTCTTCGCCACCGCCCTCACGCTGCAAGCACAGCCACGGGGCGGCGGTATTGAGCGCAGTACGCAAACAAGCCCCGACGGCGCGCTGAAAGTCACCCTCTCCTTTTTTCGCGGAAGCGCCTCTTATGACGTGACTTATCATGACAAGACGATGCTCGAACGCTCGCCTCTCGGGTTAGATACCTCTATCGGTAGCTTTGCCGAAGGGTTGAAGCCGATAGCCTCCGTGGTGCGCACCGTCGACGACACCTATTATCTGCCGCGTGCCAAAGTCAGCGAGGTGCACTACACCGCCAACGAGTGGACGCAGACCTGCCTGAACAGCGTCGGCGACACGTTGCAGATCATCTTCAGCATCAGTAACAACGACATTGCTTTGCGCTACCGTATCGCCTCGCCCCGAGAGTTCCGCTGTACCATTGTGCGCGAACGCACCGGCTTCAACTTCCCCGGACAGACCACCACCTTCATCACCCCACAAGCACCTTGGGGGGGCGGCTTTGCCAAGACAAAGCCCAGCTATGAAGAATCGTACGTCACCGACGAACCTGTCGGTATGCGCTCGCAGTACGGATTGGGGTACACCTTCCCCGCGCTGTTCCGCATCGGCGGCGACGGATGGGTGCTGCTCTCCGAGACCGGCGTCGACGGCAACTACGCCGGATGCAAGCTCAGTGAATCGTCGCGCGACGGTCTGTACACCATCGCCTTCCCCGAACCCGAAGAGAACGCCGGCGTAGGCGATGCTACCGTTACCGCCGCCCTGCCGCTCTGCACCTCGTGGAAGACCATCACCGTGGGTGAGACACTCAAGCCCATCGTAGAGACCACCTCGGCATACAACACCGTGAAGCCGCTCTACGAACCGAGCATGAACTACCGTCCGGGCAAAGGTACGTGGAGCTGGATTTTGTGGCAAGACGATAGCTGCAACTACAACGACCAAATCACCTTCATCGACCTGGCAAGTACACTCGGCTATACATACATCCTTATCGACGCTTGGTGGGATACCCGCATCGGACACGACGGCATAGCCAAACTGGCTAAGTATGCCGAATCCAAAGGGGTGAATATCATCTTGTGGTACAACTCCAATGGCTCATGGAACGACGCTCCGCAAGGACCGCGCAACAAAATGGTGAACGCTCCCGAACGTCAGCGCGAGATGGCATGGATGCAATCTATCGGCGTGAAGGGCATCAAGGTCGACTTCTTCGGCGGCGACAAGCAAGTCACCATGAAGTACTACGAAGACATCCTGACCGACGCCAATCGCTACGGCATTGCCGTCAACTTCCACGGCACCACCCTGCCGCGCGGCTGGGAGCGTATGTTCCCCAACTTCGTCACCGCCGAGGCGGCGCTGGTATCCGAGAACTTAGTCTTCAGTCAAGGCTTTGCCGACAGCGAAGCACACACTGCCACCCTGCTTCCCTTCATTCGCAATGCGGTGAGTAACATGGACTTCGGACCGGTGTTCTTTAGCCCGCGCTTCTCGAAAAGTGTCGACCGCGGCAGCATCCGCCGCACCACCGATGCTTATCAGGCAGCCTCGGCAGTGCTCTACCAATCGGGCATTCAGCACTTCGGCATCGTGCCCGATAACCTGAAGACCCTGCCCGACTATCTGCTTACCTACATCAAGGACGTACCCACCGTGTGGGACGAGACGCGCTTCGTCGACGGCTATCCGGGTAAGTACGTAGTCATTGCCCGCCGACAGGGCGACCACTGGTATGTAGCCGCTGCCAACGCCGAGCCGCAAGCCAAGAAGCTCACGCTCACCCTGCCCTGGCTCGCCGGACAAGAGGTGCAGATCATTAGTGATGCCGGCAACGGAACGCTCGCATCGACCTACAAAACGGTAAAGGTCGATAAGAACGGGCGACTCACCGTTACCCTGCAAACGGGCGGTGGTATGGTGCTTATGTGCACCCTGCCCTGCAACTGCTGAGTATATTCAATGCCCAATATCATCCTATGAGACCATTATTAACACTCTGCATGCCGATAGCTGCATGCTTGCTGCTTACCGCCTGTGGGCAAAGCAGTTCCACCCCATCGTATAGCCGCTCCAACGAGTTGGCATTGAACGATTCGGGTTACTTCGAAACGCGCGGGCTGAATTACTTCGTGTTTAGCAACAACTACGATGCATTGTTCGACGATTCTAAGGTTAGCGCCGTAGAGCTTATTCAGCACGGCTTGCGTACTGCCACCAACGGCGACGTGCGTCTCAACCCAACTCCCGGACAGTGGGACAAGCTGCCCCGCTTTGTCAGCCGCCATGTCGACCAAGCCGCCAAGCGCATCGACGTCAAGCTGGAGTATCCGCAGTACGCCTTTGCCTACACTCTAAGCGGTGAAGCACGCGACGGTGGTTTTTACCTTAGCGTGTCGACCGACAAGGCGCTGCCCGATTCGCTCGTGGGCATTGCCGGACTGAATCTGGAGTTCTTCCCGCCCGTCTTCTTCGAGCATGCCTACCTGATGGACGGCAAACCCGGACTGTTCCCCACCTCGGCCGCCGACAACATGGCTGTCATCAACGGCATCTACGAGCCTACTCCCATGGCTACCGGCACCACCATCGAGATCGCTCCCGACGCCCCGCGCAAGCATGTCACCATCCGCACCACCCTCGAAGGCAGCCAGTTGATGCTCTTCGACGGACGCGACAAGCAGCAGAACGGTACCTTCGTGGTACGTACCCTGCTTCCTGCCAAACAGACCGGCAAGATTGCCGAATGGTTCTTGCAGGCAGAGACCGAAGACAATTGGATACGCACCCCCAACATCAGCTACTCGCAGGTGGGCTACCATCCGGAACAGCAGAAGATGGCTGTCGTAGAACTTGATCAGAACGACCGTCCGCTCTCGGGCATCACCCTCTACAAGGTCAATGCCGACGGTTCGCTCACCGCCGCCCTCTCGGGCAAGCCCACCGACTGGGGCAGATACACGCGCTACAACTACTTGCAGTTCGACTTCTCGTCGGTGCGCGAACCGGGCATCTACAAGTTGAAGTATGGCGACCAGCTCACCGGACCGTTCCCCATCGATGCCAACGTGTACCAACGCGCTTGGTATCCCACGCTCGACGTGTTCATGCCGGTACAGATGGATCACATGTTTGTGCGTGAGGCTTATCGTGTATGGCACGGTGCCGCCCATCTGGACGACGCCCGTCAGGCTCCGCTCAACCGTTCGCATTGGGACGGCTGGCGACAAGGTCCTACTACGGGTAACAAGTACAAGCCCGGTCAGCACATCCCCGGTCTGAACGTAGGCGGCTGGTTTGACGCCGGCGACTTCGACATTCAGACCCCCTCGCAGCAAAGCACCGTACAATCACTTGTCGACGTGTGGGATGAGTTTGCCCCTGCCCGCGACGAAACCACTATCAACCAGCAGACGCGCTACACCGAGATTCACCTGCCCGATGGCAAACCCGACGTGCTGCAACAGATTGAGCACGGCTCGTTGCAGCTCATTGCGCAGGTCAACGCCTTTGGCTACACCATTCCGGGTATCAATGAATCGCACCTTTATCAGTATCGTCACCTGGGCGACGCTGTAACAAAGACCGACGGCATCTCCGGCAACGAGGACGACCGCTGGGCATTCACCGACCGCAGCGTTTACCTCAATTACAACTCTGCCGTGTCGCTGGCGGCTGCGGCACGTGTGCTGCCCGTCATCAATCCGGCAGTGGCGCGCGAGGCGCTTCGCGTAGCCGAGTTCATTTGGAAAGACGAGCATAACCGCAACAATGCCGAGGAGGGAGGCGGGACTTTCTTCGCCCGCGGAGGCAACGCCACTGCCATAGAGTGCCGCACTGCCTACGAGCTGTGGCGTACCACCGACAAAGCCGAGTACAAGAAGCGCATGGACGAGCTGGTGCCCGAGCTATTGAAGCAACCCGCTGCCAACCTGACGTTCCTGCTTCGTCTGGTGCCCTACATGGACAACGACTTCAAGGAGAAACTGAAACCTGCCGTACAGCAGTACATTGACCGACAGATTGCCGTCGAAGCCAAGAACCCTTATGGCATCAGCATCGCCTTGAGTTCGTGGGCAGGTAACGGACAGATTATCAGCACTGGTGTTACCAACTATCGGATACACAAGGTATTCCCCGATATGGTGAACCCTGAACTGATCTATCGCGGACTGAACTACCTGTACGGCTGTCACCCCTATCATAACCTCTCGTTCGTGTCGGGTGTAGGTGCGCAGCCCAAAAAGATCGCTTACGGCAACAACCGCGCCGACCATGCGTTCATCCCCGGAGGTATTGTGCCCGGCGTGCGACTGCTCAGACCCGACTTCCCCGAGAACCGCGACGACTATCAGTTCCACTGGAGTGAGAATGAGTATGTCATCCCGCTGGCGCCCAACTATATCTATCTGGTAAACGCAGTCGAAAAGCTGCTGGGCGGAAACCGTTAGTTGCCCCATTACTCGTAGATAACTAATTCGTAAATATAGCCCCTTTCCGAATGGTCATGCCATATCGGGAAGGGGCTGTTTCTGTTTTTCACGGGGAGTTATGCTTCATATCATTACGAGATCATGTTGCGTTCAAAGGGAGTTATGAAATTATCTCCCTTTCATCTGAGGCAAAACTCCCTTTGATCTGAGGCAAAACTCCCTTTGTTATTGAGCTGACGTCCCGGCATATATTGCTTCACGTTCCGGCAGGTATAAGCCAACGTCCCTGCACGTGTGAGGTCACACATGTACGGACGTGAGCCGACGACTGACACACGTGTGACAGCTACGTTTGTGACCGTCACACGTGAATTATTAAAACTCGATGGAATGGGGCTTTTTTGCGAGTTTGTGAACATGTGGTTACGCTTGCAATATTTTTTATTCTCATTCGCAAAGATTACTCGCATAAATCGTGTAACTTTGCGACAACATGTGCGGCGAGCAAATCGCTTATTCACCTTATGTTACACTGTGCCTTATGAGTAAATTGAAAAAGCTCCCTTATGGGATTTCAGACTTTGAACAGGTTATCGGCAGGAACTATTATTTTGTTGACAAGACAACGTATCTGCCTTTGATAGAAGATTCGCGCGACAACCTTCTGTTTATCCGTCCGCGGCGTTTCGGGAAGAGTCTGTTTGTAGGTATGCTTAGTACCTACTATGATATTTTGCAGAAAGATCGGTTTGACGAAGTCTTTGGCAATCTGTGGATAGGACAACACCCTACGGAGGAGCGGAATAGCTATCAGATTCTCCGATTCGATTTCTCAAAGGTAGGTGGAGTATCGTCGCTGGAAGAACTTAAAGAGAGCTTCGATGCCTATTGCGGTGGCATAGTCGACGAATTTGCTGAGAAGTATGCTGCTTTTTATCGACCGACCTTTGTGGAAGAGATAAAGAAGAAACCTACGGC
>JAISIN010000039.1 GCA_031262085.1 Prevotellaceae bacterium | reverse complement strand
CGTCAGGATAACGCCAAATCGCGACATTCGTAACCTGCCGAAATAGGTTACGATTTCAAAACCGACAGGTTACGATTTAGGTACTGAACTCTGTCCGAGTTTGGCTTTTTGATGACTTTCGGTTGTCACCGTCCAAACGCAAAAAAGCCCGTAGAATGTTGCTTCTACAGGCTTTTCCGTTTGGTTTGTCGCTTCTTCGGAAGCGGCTTCGCGGTGCGTACGGGACTCGAACCCGTGACCCCATGCGTGACAGGCATGTATTCTAACCAACTGAACTAACGCACCAATTTGTCATTGCGGGTGCAAAGGTAGATATTAATTTCATATCTGCAATAGATAGGCTCTTTTTTCTAACAATAGATGCTATATTATCAAAGTATCTCAAACGATACGCTTATAAATCCTTTAACAGTACGTGTCCTGCACTCTTGTAATACTCCTCTTTGGCTTCGAGCAATACTTTCCACTGCTCGCCAAACTCCTCGGCGGTATCCATTTTGAAATCTTCCGACCCGTATGTATCTAATCGGTCGAGTAAGATGCCCACACTCAGTTTACCAATATCCATCGAGGGTTGATAGCCAATGTCTTCACTCTTTTCGTCGGTCATCACTTCGTGCACCAGCTTGACGGTTTCCAGATGCTCCAACGTTTGATGCACCAAGCGAATGGGTACGTGATGATCCACCGAAAGCTCTTCTGCCGTATATGGTGACCGGTTGTCGGCAAACCGCTTGGCGATGGCAGACATGATGAGGATGGCAATGAAATCGCGGAAGCGGCGACTGATGTTCTGCGTGTCTTTATCGAAGCTAAAGTTGCGAATATTCTGCCCGGCATAGGTCAGTTGGACACCAAACAGACAAATAGTCCACGACACCTGAAGCCACAACAAGAAGAGAGGCAATGCAGCAAAGCTACCATAAATGGCGTTGTAGCGCGACACCCATATCTGCCCGCTGATGTATAGAAACTGAAAGGTTTGATGTGCCGTACCGGCCAGTACTCCCGCAATGAGCGCATACTTCAACCGGACATTGGTATTGGGCATAAACATATAAAGACCCGTAAACATGCCCCATGCCAAGACAAAAGGAGAGAGACGTATCAAAAACCGCACCATCGGCGCCAGCAAAGCAAAATCTTCGATGTGCTTCAGCATGGTCGTCATAAAGATGGAGAGACCGCTCGATACGACCAGCAAAATGGGTAACAACAGCAGCATGGAGAAGTAATCGGTAATCATCCGATAAATACTGCGTGCCTTCTTCACTTGCCAGATGCTATTGAAGGTGGTTTCGATGTTGATAATCAGATTAATCACCGTCCAGAGCAGCAACACCAGCCCGACGCCGATAAACACCCCGCTTTGGGCTTGCGCCAGATACGAATCGGCAAATTGTGAGATGACCCTCCACGTATCGTTCTGCCCACCCCAACTGTCGCTTACTATCCTTTCTATCAGATTGGAGAAGCCGAAGCCGCGCGCAATAGCAAACAAGATGGCAAGAATGGGAACGATTGCCAACAAAGTGCTGTACGTCAATGCCGAAGCTTTCTCCGTCAAACGGTCTTTGGTGAAACGATTCAAACAGAGAAAGATCGTTTTAATAATGGTATAGACAGAAAATGTTCGCCGCGTCACTTCATCTTCTGTGACACGCCATATATCGTAAGAGAGAAATTTCCAAAGAGAGGCGATGCGGGCATTCATATCGTTATGGTTATTTTGCTTAGTCTGAATAAAAGATGCGCAGTCGGTCTGTAAGCCGGGTTCTGTACCTTCTTTGCGATAAATAAGTTTATACATATATAGCAAACAAGGTGTCTGTCATTTATCTGCGCTGCATGTCACCATGCAGCTTTAGCGGTCTACCCTCCGGCAATCGAGCGAGCAGCCCTCAAGCGCCGGTTTACATGACCTTACAACTCCCAAGACGCACGGCTCTTGCATCGCCACAAGACCGGTAGGCTCTTACCCTGCCTTCTCACCCTTACCGAAGCTCTCCTGAGGGAGTGCACCGGCGGTTATTTTCTTCTGCGTTACTCTGCCCTTGCGAACAGCTTTCTGTTAGGAAGTAGGATGCTCTGTGTTGCCCGGACTTTCCTCTTGTGCACTACGCACAAGCGACAGACCGACCGACTGCGCGGGCGCAAAGGTAAGTATTTCATTCATCATTCTTCATTCTTCATTAAAATACTTACCTTTGCGCCCTTACAATTTTAATCTTTTTGATACACATCGTTATGGAATTAGCAAGCAAGTACGACCCCTCCGAAGTAGAGGGAAAATGGTACCAATATTGGCTGGATTATAAACTATTCAGTTCAAAACCCGACGGACGTGTGCCGTACACTGTCGTCATCCCCCCTCCCAACGTCACCGGTGTGCTCCACATGGGACACATGCTCAACAATACCATTCAGGACATTCTGGTGCGACATGCGCGCTTGGAAGGGAAAAACGCCTGTTGGGTACCCGGCACCGACCACGCCTCTATTGCCACCGAAGCCAAAGTAGTGAACAGATTGGCATCGCAAGGCATTAAGAAGAGCGACCTCACCCGCGAAGAGTTCCTGAAATATGCTTGGGAGTGGACCGAAGAACATGGTGGTATCATCTTGAAACAACTGCGCCGGCTGGGCGCTTCGTGCGATTGGGACCGTACCGCCTTCACCATGGATGAGATACGCAGTGACAGTGTCATTTCCGTATTTGTCGACCTCTACAATAGAGGATTGATATACCGCGGCGTGCGCATGGTACACTGGGATCCGAAAGCCCTCACCGCCCTGTCCGACGAAGAGGTGATATACAGAGAGGAGCACGGCAAGCTCTACTATCTGCGCTATATGGTCGAGAACGACCCCGAAGGGCGCTATGCCGTAGTTGCCACCACCCGTCCCGAAACCATCATGGGCGATACGGCGATGTGTATCAACCCCAATGACCCGAAAAATGCCTGGCTGAAAGGCAAGCGTGTGATGGTGCCGTTGGTGAACCGCTCCATTCCCGTCATCGAAGACGACTATGTAGACATCGAATTTGGCACCGGCTGCCTCAAGGTGACGCCCGCTCACGATGTGAACGACTATATGCTGGGCGAGAAATACAACCTGCCGAGCATCGACATCTTCAACAACGACGGCACTTTGAGCGAAGCCGCCGGATTGTACATAGGCATGGACCGCTTCGATGTGCGCACGCAAATAGAGAAAGACCTCGCTGCCGCCGGATTGTTGGAAAAGACCGAATCCTATACCAATAAGGTGGGCTACTCCGAGCGCACCAACGTTGTCATCGAACCCAAGCTCTCCATGCAATGGTTCCTGAAGATGCAGCACTTTGCCGACATGGCGCTGCCGCCCGTGATGAACGACAAGTTGATGTTCTACCCCCCCAAATACAAAAACACCTATCGACACTGGATGGAGAACATCAAGGACTGGTGCATCAGCCGTCAACTGTGGTGGGGACACCGCATCCCAGCCTACTTCCTGCCCGAAGGCGGATACGTAGTGGCTGCTTCAGCCGAAGAAGCGCTCGAATTGGCAAAGAAGAAAACCGGCAACGACGCACTCACCCTTGCCGACCTCCGTCAGGACGAAGATTGCTTGGACACGTGGTTCTCGTCGTGGCTCTGGCCTATCTCACTGTTCGACGGCATCAATGACCCCGGCAACGACGAAATCAGGTATTACTACCCCACCACCGACTTGGTGACCGGTCCCGACATCATCTTCTTCTGGGTGGCCCGTATGATTATGGCAGGCTACGAGTTCATGGGCGAGATGCCATTCCGCAACGTCTACTTCACCGGCATTGTACGCGACAAGCTGGGACGCAAAATGTCCAAGTCGCTGGGCAACTCACCCGACCCGATCGACCTGATCGACCGCTACGGCGCCGATGGTGTACGCATGGGTATGATGCTTGCCGCTCCTGCCGGCAACGACATTCTGTTCGATGAAGCCTTGTGCGAGCAGGGACGCAACTTCTGCAACAAAATATGGAACGCCTTCCGACTGATCAAGAGCTGGAAGGTCAGCGACACCCCAAAGACACCCTCTACTTC
The DNA here is from genome assembly GCA_031262085.1 of Prevotellaceae bacterium. Lineage (GTDB taxonomy): Bacteria > Bacteroidota > Bacteroidia > Bacteroidales > Bacteroidaceae > Bacteroides. Next base: position 4,144 of record JAISIN010000039.1, on the reverse strand, counting down.
GACTACTGCCATATTCTGGTTTGTACAGAAGATCGAACTCGTCGACCTCGAGATCGATAAACTCTACCGGAAGTATCGGCTTAGCGAAATACTGATGACCGTCTACAAGCTCTTTTGGGACGACTTCTCTGCCTGGTATCTGGAAATCGTGAAGCCCGAATACGGAGAAACAGTCGACGATTACACCTACAACTGCACCGTGGGCTATCTGGATAAGATGCTGCACATGCTGCATCCCTTTATGCCGTTCATCACGGAGGAGATATGGCAGCAACTGAAGCCCCGAAAGATGGGCGAGAGCATCATGTTCGACCGCTTGTCGTACGTTTGCCACAAAGATTACGGATACCTCGCCCCGATGGAGCATGCAAAATCGGTTGTCGCAGGTATTCGCACCATTCGTCGGCAAAAGAATATATCGCCGAAAGAACCGTTGGAGTTGCAGGTAGTCGAAGAGCTGCACGACGACACCTTCGACACGGTGATCATGAAGTTGTGCAACGTATCGGGTATCACGAATGTATCTACCAAGCCCGAAGGGGCGCTCTCGTTTATGGTCGACACGACCGAGTATGTCATTCCGCTCAACGGATTCATCGATGTTGCCGCCGAGATAGCCCGCATGGAAGCCGACCTGAAACACAAGGAAGGATTCCTGCAAAGCATACAGAAGAAGCTCTCCAACGAGAAGTTTGTTGCCAACGCCCCTGCCGCCGTCATAGAGCTGGAGCGCAAGAAGCAGGCAGATACGGAGAGCATCATCCGTTCGCTTCGAGAGAGCATCCGACAACTCCAACAATGATTCACGAATATCAACTCCGCGTACTCCCCGACGTTGCTGCCAACGAGCAACGTCTCAAGGAGTACCTCGCCGGGGAGAAAGGTCTCGATCTGCGCGCAATCACTGCCACCCGCATTCTGAAGCGTAGCATCGATGCCCGCCAGCGCACCATCTTCGTCAATCTGAACGTGCGGATATATCTCAACGAGCAGCCTGCCGACGATGCCTATACACGCACCCTATATAATAAGGTGTACGACCGCCCGCAAGTCGTGGTGGTGGGCGCCGGTCCCGGCGGATTGTTTGCTGCCCTGCGGCTGATCGAGTTGGGACTTCGTCCGGTCATCGTCGAGCGCGGCAAGGATGTGCATACCCGCAAGAAAGACTTGGCGCAAATCAGCCGTACCCACACGGTGAACCCCGAATCCAACTACTCGTTTGGCGAAGGCGGGGCAGGTGCTTATTCCGACGGCAAGCTCTATACCCGCAGCAAAAAACGGGGAAGCATTGAGAAGATACTGAATGTGTTCTGCCAGCACGGAGCCTCGACCGCCATCTTAGCAGATGCCCATCCGCACATCGGCACCGACAAACTGCCGCGCGTCATTGAGAACATGCGCAACACCATCATCGAGTGTGGCGGCGAGGTGCATTTCGAAACGCGCATGGATGCCCTCCTCATCGAAGGAGACGAGGTGAAAGGCATTGAAACCAATACGGGAAAGACATTGCTCGGACCGGTGATACTCGCCACCGGTCACTCCGCACGCGATGTGTATCGCTGGCTGGCTGCCCACAACGTAGAGATCGAAACCAAAGACATTGCCGTGGGGGTGCGATTGGAGCATCCGTCGGAACTCATCGACCGTATACAGTATCACAGCCGGAACGGACGCGGCAAATGTCTGCCCGCTGCCGAGTACAGCTTCGTTGCACAGGTCGACGGGCAGGGCGTGTACAGCTTCTGTATGTGTCCCGGCGGCTTTGTTGTGCCTGCCGCCAGCGATGCCGAACAGATTGTGGTCAACGGCATGAGTCCGAGCAACCGCGGCTCGCGCTGGAGCAATGCCGGAATGGTGGTCGCGGTAAACAAAGAGCTGTTGGCTGCTACCCCCGACAACCCCTACAATCCATTGAGCATGATGCTCTTCCAAGAGCAGCTCGAACGCGACAGTTGGTTGCAAGGTAACCGTCGACAAACGGCGCCGGCACAACGCATGGTCGATTTCGTCAACCGGAAGCTAAGCTACGACCTGCCCGACAGCTCTTATGCTCCCGGACTGCTCTCCTCACCTTTGCACTTCTGGATGCCGTCGTTCATCACCGACCGACTGCGACAAGCTTTTCAGCAGTTCGGCCGAAGTTCGCACGGATTTCTTACCAATGAGGCGGTGTTGATTGGCGTGGAGACACGCACGTCGGCTCCTGTGCGCATCATTCGTGATAAGGAGACGCTGCAACATATTCGGCTGAAAGGGTTGTTCCCGTGCGGGGAAGGAGCGGGGTATGCTGGGGGGATTGTGTCGGCGGCGATTGACGGGGAGAGGTGTGCGGAGGCGGTATTACCGTGCATATCGTAAGGTACGACAGGGATATTCTCATTCGGTTTCGATACACGGCATACACCGGTTCAGGTAGGAATTCATCTGAAATGACGCACTCGCAAAGTTGGAGCATAGAGGCGATGTGCTTCCATCATAACGTCTCGCTTGCAAGTATCAACATAGCCAAGTGCAAGGCTATACGGGAAAAGGTACCATTATCTATGGCTTCTGTAAAAGTATTGATGCACAACGAATTCCTGCTTAGGCGATTATTATACGATCAAACAAGAAGATAATAAATTGGCTATGGCAAGAGGGTGTGACATCTGCAGCTGATTGTTAAAATTCCTTTCGGTACAATCAAAGCGGTGCTGTTTCGGGCTTCCGCGCCGCTTTTCGTCGGTTTAAATTCCTTTCGGTACAATCAAAGCTGTCTGCCCCGGCTTGAGAAGTGCAGGGTCATTGCGTTTAAATTCCTTTCGGTACAATCAAAGCCACAGGCATCACTTCTTTGCCCGAACATCTTACCGTGTTTAAATTCCTTTCGGTACAATCAAAGCGAAACGTGGATGGAATCTGTCTGCATGAGGGTAAGGAGTTTAAATTCCTTTCGGTACAATCAAAGCGCTACCAAGATTTTGACGCCGTGGAGTTTTCCCGTGTTTAAATTCCTTTCGGTACAATCAAAGCTACACCCACATGAACCCAGAACAAGGAAGTTTAGATGTTTAAATTCCTTTCGGTACAATCAAAGCAAGGGGCAACTAAAAAGAGCAGGGGTGATGCAATGGTTTAAATTCCTTTCGGTACAATCAAAGCTACTGGCATTTAGGTCGTATTTTTGCGACTAATCCGTTTAAATTCCTTTCGGTACAATCAAAGCGCGCATCGGCTTGCGGCAGCCTCCGAAGGATAGTGTTTAAATTCCTTTCGGTACAATCAAAGCCGCTCTTCCTTTCGCTCAGCGCGGTACTCCAGTTCGTTTAAATTCCTTTCGGTACAATCAAAGCCGCCGCGATAGATATGTAGTATATCTCCCTCCCTGGTTTAAATTCCTTTCGGTACAATCAAAGCGAGGTATGACTATCGCATCCCTACTCCCTATCGCGTTTAAATTCCTTTCGGTACAATCAAAGCAAAGAACTTGCAGATGCTCGGCAAACAGCGACATACGTTTAAATTCCTTTCGGTACAATCAAAGCAGAACCAACCATCGGCGGACAGCTATAACCACACATGTTTAAATTCCTTTCGGTACAATCAAAGCCCCTCAAAAATAGCCTTCTCCCCCACGCCTCAAGTATCTCTATCCCCACTTTTCTCCAGAAAATGAGATAGAATAGTTGTCGATCTGCAATCGTAAGAAAAATGGCGGGTTGCGACAACCATTCGTAAAATGCTGTGTTTCAATACGTCAAAGAGCGCGGTAAGCAACAAATGACAATTAAGAAAGCCATTGTGATACCTCTGAAAGAGAGGTCGACAACTTTCACAAGAATTGGTCGACGCTACCACGCTCTTTGCCAATGAGTTGCTTTTGCATCCAACTATTCTGCCGACTGCTGAAAATGATCATGCTATCCTCTTCTTCCTTCATGATTTTCTTGGCGTGCAATGTTAACTCTTTTAACTGGACTTCGCTCAATTCTCCTTCAAAAACAGAATTTTGTATCCAGTTTAAATATTTACGACACAGGCGTAACATCTTCCCAACCCGTTTCTCTCCACAGTCATATACCAGTATCACATACATTACCACCACATTTTTAAGGGTTTGTACTCTTCGATACCCAGCAAATGCTTACTCAGCTTGTAGCAC
>JAISIN010000021.1 GCA_031262085.1 Prevotellaceae bacterium | reverse complement strand
CCTGTTTTCGTCACTGGGACACCCAAAAGAGTTCATTCGGGTTTCGTGCATATCAGGTTATACAGCGCTTCCTGTTCCTCTGTCATTCCGCACCTCACAACCTTAGTCTGTTTAGAGATTGGTTGAGTATATATGATGGCAAACATGTTCTTTGTTATCTCCTGCGCCCGATATACTGTTATCTCCGAATGAGCGTTTTTCAGTATTCTTTCCAATTCTAATAATATTGTATAGGCGGTAAAACAGATACAAATATGCGCTTCGATCCGATTACGCAATCTGTGATAGATAGGACGTACTGCAAGATCAAATTTGTTGAAACGAAAAGCTCGTTCTATAAACCACAAATTTCCATATTGTTCGATTACCTCTTCTGCTGTCAGTTTCGTATTCGTCACGTATCCTTTGATGCCGTCCCATGCAGCATCCGCATTGTATTTCTCCATGTCAATAGAAACGGTGGCATCTCCGTCTATCCGCAAATATTTGTTATATCCATGATTATTAATGTGTTGTTTAGTCAATTTTCCACTCGTAACTTTCTTCTGTAGTCGTGCCAATCCTTTGGCTCTGTTTCTTGCATCTCTGCCGGCTCTGCTCTCAGAGCAAGACAATATCAAGCGAGTGTTATTAGGTCTTCTAATCTCCTTGATATCTCCATACGTCATTTTCTGAGAAAGAATTTGCTCTTTTATTGAGTTTGGCTCAGTTTTTGGTCTTGCTCCGAGAATGAACTCATAACCATCCGCAGTGAGTGCTTTGATATTCTCCTTGCTTAGCAGACCGGCATCAGCAACAACGATCGGTCTGTCAAAACCAAACCGACCGGACAAAGATTTGATTATTGGGAGAATGGTCTTTCCTTCGAATATATTTCCTTCGTAAATCTCATATCCAATTGGATTGCCACCCATGGCGACAAGCAGGCCGAGAAAGATTTGTGGGCAAGAATGCTTTCCGTCTTTTGAAAACCCGCATTTGCGCAAGTCATCCTCTTCTGCTGCCTCAAAGTACAAAGTCGTCATATCGTAGAAGCATACCGCAATCTCCCCGCCAACCACTGATTTCGTATGTGCATACGATATTCTCTCCACCAAGGTTTTAAAATCCTCCGGAAGCTCTTTCTTCGTCTTCTCTACCGAACACTTCAAAGCAGGCTTATCCTTTCGATAGCATAGGTTGTCGAGGAAACGATAGATCTTGTTTATGTCGTATGAAACATGCAGATACCGCTCAAGGTAATCTGCTGTTTTTAACTTGCTTCCGGGGTTGAAAAGACGGCAAATAACCATGTGTCGGAACATGTCATTATGTATTGCCCCATAACCAATTCTATCATACAGCGTACCGAAGATTAATTCCGGTCCGATAACTTGGATTTGGGTATTCCTAATAGAATGGAGGAATCTGTCAATATCACCCTCTGTTTCATCAAAGTTGGGAAACATTGAACCATTATGCTCATCTATAAATCGGTGACCCTCGGCAACAAGCCGCTCTATCTCCTGTGCATCGAAACTGGAGCCGATAGTTTTGATGACTTTCTGCTGGCGATTCTTGGTCTTCATAACAACCTGTATGCTGACCTTGCCGGATTTGTTGGGCTTTTTGCGAAGGAACATGACGCAAAGATAGGCTGGGACACCCAAATTTGCAAGTATTAGAGGTGTTAATGGCTAATTATTAGATGGTTATATTTTTGAGACTGAAAAAGTGACGAAAACAGGAAAGCCGTTATTGCAACATCCGGCTTTCTTACGTGTTCGATTTTGGACGTAAAACAAATAAAATTAAGCGTGACGTAGATAGCGATGTGAATAGCTCACTTTTACGAGTGGGTATTTAACAGAGTGTCTGCGCGTGCGCCTCGTCATAACCACACGTAAACTCTAATTTATTGCAAAGATTCAATGACTTGAATTAGGAAGCTCAATCACTGAGTTACAAAACCTAATCACGTGATTCACAATTCCCAATCATGTGATTCGCGATGCTCAATCACGTGATTCACGATTCTCAATCACGTGAATGACGAAGCTCAATCACTGAGTTACAAAACTCAATCACTGAGTTACGATTCTCAATCACTGAGTTTTCTAAACTTGTTCGTATCTCGTTGTCATCCCAATCTGTCTAAACGGCACAGAGCGAACGCTATATCCGCACAGCTTAGAGTGCCTACTCATTGTCGAAATCACAAAGAAATAGATAATTTATAGTTTTTCGCTTTTAGCCGTCTTCATTACAAAAACTCTTTCAGTGCTTTGCGCAACAGTTTAAGCGCTTGGCAGATACGATAGTCGATGGTCTTGGGAGATACTTCCAGAGCATCGGCTATTTCTTTATAACTCATATCGTCGAAGCGGTTCATGCAGAAAGCTTGTTTGTAGGTCTGGGGCAGTGAGTCGATGGCTGTTTCGATGTGGCGGGTAAGTTCGTCCATCTGATAGTAATCCACATCTTCTATCAATTGCAGCTCTTCGCCGAAGTGTACCGAAATTCGTTCCTTTGTGTGCAGTTGGCGGTAGCGGCTAATGGCACGATGATACACGGCGCTAAAAAGATAGCTGTTCATCGACACTTTGATTTGCTCTTGCAGTTCGGGATGTTGCCATACCCACAAGAGTACATCTTCCGCTATTTCTTCGGCATCCTCCGGCGGCACTATGCGGCGGGCATAAGCACACAGCAAAGGGAAGTATTTTCTGAATGTAACTTCAAACTCTTGTTGTTGCATGTTACTTTCTATTTGTAGGATAATAGGAATAGAGTAGCAAAACTGTGCGGTAAAGTTAGGCATTTATTTAACATACACGATAAAAAAAGTAACTTTTTGTTTAGGATATACCATTGGTTGATGCGTCATTATTATAAAAAGGTGTTATAATAAATGGAAGATAAGACTACCCCCGCCGTTGCCGAAGCCCGCGAAGAACGCATCGTCAACCTTGTAGCGGATGCTCTGGAAGTATCGCGGCAAACCGATATGGAAACTAAATGGCAGCACATGCAGCAACGTATGCGTGCTTCGCGCCGTACATCGGTGTGGATGCGTGTGCAACGGGTGGCTGCTCTGCTTACCCTTCCGCTGTTGCTGGCGGTGGCGGCGCAATACTATCTATATAATAAGGTGGAAGAGGCACCTGTGCAATGGCTGGAAGCACATACCAATCCGGGAATGACTACTTCGGTAACTTTGCCCGACGGCACACAGGTGTATCTGAACTCGGAATCAACCCTCAAATATCCGCAGCACTTCGTGGGAGAGTTGCGCGAAGTAACCCTAAGCGGTGAAGCCTATTTTGAAGTTGGCAAGAACGAAGCACGACGCTTTGTGGTATCTACCGCGCAGCAAGTCAAGGTAGAAGTTACCGGCACGCGGTTTAACATGGAAGCCTATTCCGAGAGCGGCATGGTAGCCACTACGTTGCTCGAAGGCGGTGTTAACATGTACTATCCTTCCGACCCATGCACCAAATTAGTGAAGCTCATCCCTTTGCAGAAATTGGTTTATACGTCGGCAGATAAGTCCGCCAAACTATACGCCACCTCGGGCGAGACGGAGACAGCTTGGAAAGACGGGCGTGTGATTTTTAAGAAGACACCGCTCAAGGAGGCACTGCGCATCTTGGAGAAACGGTATAATGTAGAGTTTGCCGTAACCAATTCCCGCCTGCTGGATTACTCGTTTACCGGAACCTTTACCCATCAGCGGCTGGAACGCATTCTGGAGTATTTCAAAATATCATCGCGCATCAAGTGGCGTTACATAGACAGTCCCGATATAAAAGTGCAGCGAACGAAGATAGAGATTTATTAACGCTTTAAACATTTATACCTATGAAATACAGACCACCCTAAAGCTTCTAAAAAAACATGCGAAAAGATATTGGCGTATCTCTTCGCATGGAAACGGATGATATCCGTACGCTTGTTTGGCGACAAGCGCAGGCAAATCAGTTTATTAACTTTAAGTCGTTACAAAATTATGCAAAATCATTTTAATACCCATCTCTGTTGGGGAACAAATTTATTTTTGTTGACCTTTCGTAAAATTCCATTGGCTATGAGAATGTTTATCCTTTTTCTGATGTGCAGTATCGGCATGGCGCAAGCCACCGAAAGTTATGCACAAAACACCCTCATTAGTGTGCATGTAGACGGTCAAACCGTAGGCGACGTACTGACACTCATCGAAGAGCAGTCGGAGTTTGGTTTCTTCTACAACAACAACCATGTCGACCTGAATCGCACGGTCTCTATTGCGGCGGACAGCCGTAAGATATTCGACGTGTTAGACCAACTGTTTCAGGGTACCGACGTGCACTACTCCGTGCTGGACCGCAAGATTATTCTCTCCACCGAGCTTGCTTCGGCACAGCAGCAACAAGGACAACGTGTTACCGGACGTGTCACCGATACCGACGGTGTGCCGCTTATAGGAGCGTCTATTCAGATAAAAGGAACTTCGCAAGGTTCCATTACCGATGTCGACGGCAACTTTTCTCTTACTGCCGCCACGGGTGTTACGCTGGTATTTTCGTACATCGGCTACGTTTCGCAAGAGGTGACGGTGGCACAACAACAGCGTCCTCTCGTCATTGCGTTGCGGGTGGATGCCGAAACGTTGGACGAAGTGGTGGTGATAGGTTACGGTACCGTCAAGAAGAGCCACCTCACCGGTGCCGTATCGTCTATCAGCGGCAAAGAGATGCAGGCAGGCGTGGCACGCAGTGCGGCATCGGCTTTGCAAGGACGTGTAGCCGGCGTAACGGTATCTACCAATACCGGACAACCCGGACAAGCCATGAGTATCAATGTGCGGGGTATCAGTTCGCTCAGCTCCACGACACCGCTCTTTGTGATAGACGGCGTGTATGGCGACATTAATGTGCTCGACCCTGCCGACATCCAGTCTATTGAGGTCTTGAAAGATGCTTCGGCGGCAGCTATCTACGGGTCGCGTGCAGCCAACGGCGTCATTCTTATCACCACTCGCGGCGGACAACGCGAAACACCTACCCGCGTTACGATAGATGCCTATGCCGGCGTGCAGAACGTAGCCCGCAAGCTCGAAGTGATGAACGGCGACCAATACCGCGACTTTGCCCGACTGTACAACATCAATCAGGATGTGTCGGCGGTAACCGGCTGGAGTGGCAAAGGCACCGACTGGCAAGACGAACTCTTTGACCAAGCTTTCCTGAGCAAGGTGAATCTCAACGTATCCGGTGGTAGCCGTACGGCATCCTACAATGTGTCAGCCAGCTATATCAAGCAAGACGGTATCATTAAAACTACCGGCTACGAAGGATGGAACCTGCGCAACAAAAACTCTTTCTCTTTCTTCGACAACCACGTGCGCATGGGTAATACCTTTACCATCCGCATCGGACGTACCGATTACGATAATTTCGAGACCTCACAGTTGACTAACATCCTGCCCATGCAGAAGGTGTACGACTACGACCACCCCGACTTCCCCGGACATTGGGGTATGACACCCACGTGGGGCAAACCCGCCGGTAATCCCGTGGGCGATGTGGAGGCACACGATAACCGCCGTTATAATATCGACCTGATGCTGAACGGCTGGGCTGAGGTAGACCTCTTCCTCAAAGGACTGAAGTATCGGCTCAATGTGGGTGTGAACCGCTATACCAACCGCAACTACAGCGACGTCGTGCCTTATTACTTCAGTGCACAAGCACAACAAACCCAGACGCAGCTCGACGAGAGCACGGGCTGGCAAAGCGAGTGGCTGATAGAGAATACCCTGCACTACGATAACACCTTTGGCAAACACAACCTCAGCGTGGTAGCGGGTTATTCGGCGCAGCGCACCGACTATCGTGATTTCAGCGCCGGCACCAAGGATATGCCGCAAGGATTGCACGTCATCGGAGCGGGAAGCTCTACCGAAGCCGTCTCCGGCGGTAGCACTTGGAGAGAATCGCTGGTATCTATGTTTGCCCGCGCCATGTACTCTTACGACGACCGTTATCTGGCGAGCATATCTATCCGTCGCGACGGTTCGTCCAAATTCGCTCCCGGACACAAATGGGGCAGCTTCCCGTCGGCTTCGGTGGGGTGGAACATGGCAAACGAATCGTTCTTCGAGCCGCTGCGCAATACCGTCAACCAACTCAAACTGCGCGTGGGATATGGTGTATTGGGTAACCTCAACGGCATCGCACGCTATGCTACACAATCGACTCCCGCCATGGGACTGAACGGCGTGTTTGGCAACACATGGTACAGTAACGGCTCCATTACCGGCGTCAGTTGGACCAGTCCGGCTCAAACCACTTGGGAACAAACTCAAACACTGAATATAGGTGCCGACTTTGCCCTGTGGAACAATCGCCTCACCTTTACCGCCGACTATTTTATTCAGGACACCAAAGACATGTTGCTCAGCATTCCGCAGCCCGGTAGCTTCGGGCAAGACGGCTCGCCGACGCTCAACGCCGGTAACGTTCGCAATACGGGTGTGGAACTGGCTGCCGGCTGGCGCGACCGTGCTGGTGAGTTGGACTACCACGTCAGTGCCAACGTATCGTTCCTGAACAACGAACTCACCAAAATCACCATTGGCGAACGCAAAGAGTGGAACGGTTACAACCCCCACGGCGGCGGCGACGTAACCTACTCCAAACTGGGCTATCCCATTGGCGGTTTCTGGCTGGTGAAGAGCGACGGCATCTTCCAAAGTCAAAGCGAGATAGATGCCTATAAAAATAGCAACGGCAGCCTCGTTCAACCCAATGCCATTCCCGGCGACCTAAAGTATATTGATGCCAATGGCGACGGAGCTATCAACGGTGACGACCGACAGTTTGCCGGTACGGCACTGCCCAAGATAAGCTTGGGCTTTAACATAGGAGCTACGTGGCGAGGCATCGACCTCAACCTCTTCTTCGACGGACAGTTCGGTCATAAGCTTTACAATGCAGTACCCTACTACAATGCTACGCAGGCAGGTGTGGTGAACTTCCTCACCTCGACCATGGATTCGTGGCGTTCGGACAATACCGCAACCGACATCCCCCGCTTTATAGGTACCAGCAGCGACCCCACTACGGCGACCGATGCCAACGGTACCCGCTGGGCATACACCGACCGCTGGCTCGAAAACGGCGACTTCCTCCGCCTGAAGACACTCGAACTGGGCTACACGCTGCCGCAAGTACTCACTACGAAGGCACGCCTGCAATCGGTGCGCATCTACACAGCCATGGAGAATCTCTTTACGCTGACCGACTATACCGGCTTTACACCCGACTTGGGTATCAATACCGGTTTGGGTGCGGCAGGCTCGGGTACCGACATCGTAATGAGCCGCGGCTGCGACGACGGACGTTATCCGTTGGCACGCACCATTACCTTTGGTTTGCAAGTAACTTTCTAACTCTAAATGTAACAACCTTATGAATCGAATAAAATATATAATGGCACTTGTGTTGATGCCGATGCTGATAGCATCGTGCAGCGACAGCTTTCTGGACGAAGGCAACGACCCCAACCGCGAAACCGAAGGTACCTTCTGGACTTCCGAGGCAAATGTGATGCGTGCGTTGGTGGCTATGTATAACCCCATTCGCGACGAGATGTACGGCTACTACGGCGCTTATAGCGGTATATGGAATAACTCCATGCGTGCCGACGACCTTTTCCCCACACGCAACGAAGAGGGTTTTGCTTGGCAGATACTTACCTTTACCAATACCCCCGAAACCGCTAACGACCCGTGGTCGCGCCACTATAAAAGCATCCAACTCGCCAACGAGTTTATGCACTACGCCCCCGGCGTTGAAATGGATGCCGCCACGCTGAAGGTAATGATAGGTGAGGCATATTTTATGCGTGGCTTCCAGTACTTCTTGCTGCAAGAAAACTATGGCGGCGCCATTGTGCGTACACAGCCTGCTTCGGTCGACCCCGAACACCACGGGTGGAGCTCGCAGGAAGAAACTCTATCCCAGTGCGAAGCCGACTTTAAAGCTGCTATCGACGCACTGCCCGTTACCCGTCCGGCTACCGAAAACGGTCGTATCACCCGCGGAGCCGCCATTGCCATGCTGGGCAAAACGTATCTGTGGCAAGGACGCTATGCCGAGGCTAAAGCGCAGTTCGAACTGATAATGACGGCACCCTATACTTACGACTTAATGGAGAACTACGCAGACAACTTCGTGAACACAGCCGAATTTAATAAAGAGTCTGTTTACGAGATAGATTACGGCTACTTTGGCAACTCCGGAAGTACGTGGGGCAATCAGGTGGGAACCAATGCCTTTATGGGTAACAATCTGGCGAACTTCTTCGGACCGCAGCTTCCCAGTGGAGGCGGGTGGTACAAGATGCAGCCGTCGGCTCATCTGGTGAAGGAGTTTGTATCCGAACCGCGTCCCGCAG
>JAISIN010000076.1 GCA_031262085.1 Prevotellaceae bacterium | reverse complement strand
GAAAGCTGATCAGCAGGGCGGGATGTTCGCCGAACACCTTCTTAAATGTAAGGTCTGATTTGGGGTCCAGATATTTCATAACGATCGTTTTTTAAGTTTGCGGGGCAAAGATAATGATTCTGGGACAATTATTGTTCTTGTGATGATTTCAGGCAGACAAATCTACTTGATAATTTGTCTGATTCAAACATTCTCGCTTACTTTGCAACCCTATTAATCTGTTAAGTGAGGGCAAAAAATAAGTTGGTACAGCGTCTTCAACTCATTCTCGCAAGATGAAGAACTTACCGAGGCGAGATAAAGAAGTCATCGAAACGAGTAGAAATGCTGCAAATGTGGACATCAATGCAAAAACGTATGTTATGACCCATATCCAATCGGCATCATGTGTACCAAGTTATTTTTTAAGCATGACTAACTTACAAAAGTTATTCAGACTAGAAAATGAAGTTATCTAAAATCATTCGTACTTTTGCAAGCGATAGAGCACAACGTCACCATAACAATGATTATTCATGACTGATAATGAAGTAAAACAACTCATCACCCATTTGGAATCCGACCGGATAGAGCGAACCACGTCCTTTAAAGAGGAAAAATTAGGACCGGCTATCTGTGCCTTATCCAATGAAAATTGGTTGCCATAAAAATCATAACGTTCTTTTAACCCCCATGAACCCATTCAACTATACCCGCCGTCAGACCCTCGAAGTCAACATCGGCGACACCCCCTTGGGAGGCACCCATCCCATCCGCCTGCAAAGCATGACCAACACCTCGACCATGGATACCGACGCCTGCACGGCACAAGCCCTGCGCATGGTCGAAGCCGGATGCGAATATGTACGCCTCACCGCACAAGGCGTAAAAGAGGCGGAAAACCTGCGCTGCATCAACGCTGCCCTGCGAAGCCAAGGCTGCATGGTGCCCCTCGTGGCAGACATACACTTCAACCCCAACGCTGCCGACGTAGCCGCGCTCTACGTAGAGAAAGTACGCATCAACCCCGGCAACTACGCCAAAGATTCCGAAAGCATCCGCGCCCGCTTCATCCCGTTTCTACGCATCTGCCAAGAGAACCACACCGCTATTCGCATCGGTGTCAATCATGGCTCGCTGTCCGAACGCATCATGGCACAATATGGCGACACACCCGCCGGGATGGTAGCCTCGTGCATGGAGTTTCTGCGCATCTGCGTTGAGCAGCAGTTCACCGATGTGGTAGTCTCCATGAAAGCCTCCAACACCGTGGTGATGGTGCAGAGCGTGCGTCAGCTCGTTGCCGCCATGGAGCAGGAAGGGATGCACTTCCCCCTGCATCTGGGCGTGACCGAAGCCGGCGAAGGCGAAGACGGACGCATCAAGTCGGCGCTGGGCATCGGAGCTCTGCTTGCCGACGGATGGGGCGATACCATCCGTGTCTCGCTGAGCGAAGCGCCCGAGGCAGAGATACCCGTAGCCCGCAAGCTGCGCGACTATATCGTGCAGCGCGCCGGACATCCACACCTCTCTGCCGTAGCGGCGCCCGCGTTTGACTACCTCGCCCCCACCCGACGACACACCCAACCCGTGCACAACATCGGAGGCGACCATCTGCCTATTGTCATGGCATACCACACCGATCACGGCAGCATGACGCCCGAATATATCTACGCCGGACGCGCACTGCCCGACAAGCGGCTGCCCGGTGCAAGCTACCTCCTCGACGCCGACGTATGGAGCGGAGAGCCGGATACCTACCCCGCCTTCACCAACCGGCAGTTACCATTCGTCGGGGGGGTCAATGCCGACCTAAAATTTCTCTTTCTTCACTATCCGGCACTGACCGACGAAGCCATTGCCTGCCTGCGACATCACCCCGAGCTGGTCGTGATTGCCCAAAGCAACCACCCCAACCGCACCGGCGAACTGCGCGCATTGGTACATACCCTGATGTGCCAACAACTGACCAACCCCGTAATCGTCTTCCAACTCTACAACGAAACCGATGCCGAGACCTTGCAGGTGAAAGCGGCTGCCGACATGGGAGCGCTCCTCATAGACGGATTCTGCGACGGCATCTTCCTGCTCAATCATGCCGGTATAGAGCAACCCGGAGTGACCGGTTCGGACACCGACCTCGCTTTTGCTATCCTGCAAGCCGGACGCCTGCGCACCACCAAGACCGAATACATCTCCTGCCCGGGATGCGGGCGAACCCTGTTCGACCTGCAAACCGCCGTTGCACGTGTGAAAGCTGCCACCGCCCACTTCACCGGACTGAAGATTGCCGTCATGGGATGCATCGTAAACGGTCCCGGCGAAATGGCAGATGCCGACTATGGCTATGTAGGAGCAGGACGCGGACGCATCAGCCTATATAAGAATAAGGAGTGCATCGAGAAAAACATCCCCGAAGACGAGGCGGTCGACAAGCTGCTCAAACTGATAAACTCAACCATGCCCCAATGATTTACCCCGCCAATTTCGAACAAAAAATCGCATTCGACCAAATACGACAACTACTACGCGACAAATGCCTCAGCACACTGGGTGAGGAGCGTGTTGTCGACATGACTTTTTCCGACCGCTTCGACGAGGTGCAACGACGCCTTTGCTTGGTAGATGAGTTTATGCGCATCCTCCGCGAAGAAGAGAATTTCCCTGCCCAATATTTCTTCGATGTACGTCCCTCGCTCCGCCGCATACGCATAGAAGGGATGTATCTGGAGGAGCAGGAGCTGTTCGACCTGCGCCGGTCGCTGGAGACGATACGCGACATTGTACGCTTCCTGCTGCGCGACGCCGACGACGGCAACACCCCATACCCCCGACTGCGCGAACTGGCAGGTGATATACTCACCTTCCCCAAGCTCATTCAGCAGATCAACAACATCCTCTCGCCCTACGGCCAGATCAAAGACAACGCTTCGTCGGAACTGTCACGCATCCGCCGCGAGCTTGCCGGCGTCACCAACAGCATCTCGCGCACGCTGAACAGCATCTTGCGCAGCGCACAGTCCGAAGGGGTCATCGATAAAGATGTCACCCCTGCCATGCGCGACGGACGGCTTGTGATTCCCGTTGCCCCCGCACTGAAACGAAAGATACGCGGCATCGTTCACGACGAATCTGCCAGCGGAAAGACCGTATTCATCGAGCCTGCCGAGGTGGTAGAAGCCAACAACCGCATCCGTGAACTGGAAGCCGACGAGCGGCGCGAGATTATCCGCATCCTCGTGATGTTCACCGACCTGCTACGTCCGTCGATACCCGACATACTGCTCTCTTATGAGTTTTTGGCAGAGATTGACTTCATCCGCGCCAAAAGCCTGCTGGCACAACAGTTCGGCGCCGTGATACCGGCGCTCGAAGATGCTTGCCTGATGGACTGGCGCACGACCATCCATCCGCTGCTGCAACGCTCGCTCGCCAAACACGACCGGAAGGTAGTGCCGCTCGACATCGAGCTAAACGCCGCGCAACGCATCCTGATCATCTCCGGTCCCAATGCCGGCGGCAAGTCGGTTTGCCTGAAAACCGTAGGACTGCTGCAATACATGTTGCAATGCGGACTGCCCGTGCCAATGCACGAGGCAAGTCACGCCGGCATCTTCGGCGGCATCTTCATCGACATCGGCGACGAACAATCTATCGAAGACGACCTGAGCACCTACTCCTCGCATCTGACCAACATGAAGATGATGATGCGCCATTGCGACAGCCGCACGCTGCTGTTGATCGACGAGTTCGGTGGAGGTACCGAGCCGCTGATAGGCGGCGCCATCGCCGAATCGGTATTGAAGCGCTTCAACGATAAGCGGGCATTCGGAGTAATCACCACCCACTATCAAAACCTGAAGCACTTTGCCGATGCGCACGAAGGAGTCGTCAACGGAGCTATGCTGTACGACCGACACCACATGCAAGCCCTCTTCCAATTAGAGATAGGCAACCCCGGAAGCTCCTTTGCCGTAGAGATTGCCCGAAAAATAGGATTGCCCGAGGAGGTGATTGCCGACGCCTCTGCCATTGTAGGCAGTGAATACATCAACGCCGACAAGTATCTGCAAGATATTGTTCGCGACAAGCGCTACTGGGAGACCAAACGACAGAACATCCACCAGCGCGAAAAGAAGATGGAAGAGACCATTGCCCGCTATCAAGCCGACATGGAGGAGCTGCAACGCTCGCGCAAAGAAATCATCAATCAAGCCAAAGAGGAAGCCGAGCAACTCATACGCGATGCCAATGCCCGCATCGAAAACACCATCCGCAGCATCAAAGAGGCGCAAGCCGAAAAAGAGAAAACCCGGCAAGCACGACAAGAGCTTGCCGACTTCCGCGCAACCATAGACAACACCCTTGCCTCGCAGGAGAACGAGGAGAAAATTGCCCGCCAGATGCAGCGACTGCAAGAGAGACAGGAACGGAAGAAGAACCGCAAGAACGCAGCGGCAAAAGATGCTGCGCAAGTCGTTCAACCGCCGAAAGTCATTCCTTTCACTATCGGAGACAGCGTCCGCATCAAAGGTCAAGCTGCCGTAGGACAGATACTCGAAGCGAACGAAAAGAACGCCGCCGTCGCGTTCGGCAGCCTCAAAACCACCGTCAAGCTCGAACGGCTGGAGCATACGCAGCCATCGGTCAAATCTACTGATGTCGCCGCTAAAGTGAGTTTTGTCAGCAGCCGGACACAGGAAAATCTGTACGAGAAACGTCTCAACTTCCGCCAAGACATCGACGTGCGCGGCATGCGTGGCGACGAAGCGCTGCAAGCGGTGTCGTACTTCATCGACGACGCCCTGATGTTAGGGGTCGGCAGGGTGCGCATCCTCCACGGAACCGGTACAGGCGCGCTGCGCACGCTCATCCGCCAATATCTCGGTAGCGTGAGCGGCATTCGCCACTTTGCCGACGAACACGTGCAATTGGGCGGAGCAGGAATCACGGTGGTCGACCTATAAGAAGAGGAAAAAATAGCGCAAAAGTTTGCCTGTCGCAAAGAAAGACGTATCTTTGCGCACATTTTGAGAAGAGATACCACGTTTCGCTCGAATGGTGGAATGGTAGACACGAAGGACTTAAAATCCTTTGGCCATTGCGGCTGTGCGGGTTCAAGTCCCGCTTCGAGTACGGTAAACGCCTGCTAAATCATTGATTTGGTAGGCGTTTTACTTTTATAGGTAGCCAAAAACGACGATTGTTATTACTCTTCTCAATGGCTACCGCTGAACGTAGCACACTACTAAGCATAGCCACGCCCAACTCTGTATAAGATGCCAATTTGGCACCTTAAAAGTTCTTCCTTGCTAACCTCAAACATAAAGTCTTCTCCCTCAAACCGTTCAATGTTACGCCTAACAGCTCGTTTTAATTGTGCCGTCTCCACTCCATAGAGTTCCTCGAAATCTTTCAGATATTCCCGCTCATCAACGAAGCCTATCAGCAGAAAGCAGCCAAGCAGCGCAAGGAGCTGACCGTGGCGCTCGTTGCCATCAGCTTCCTGTCGCTCTTCCTGCTCGTTGCCCTCTTCTATATCTATAAGCACACCCGACAGGTGCGACGCCTCAACCGCGAGCTGCACCGCTCCAACAAGCAGATCAAGGAGGCTAACCACAACATCGCCGAAAACGCCCGCCTCAAAGAGGAGTATATCGGACGCTACATGGACCAGTGTTCCGTCTATTTAGAAAAGATGGATGTCTACCGCCGCTCGCTGGGTAAGATGGCCGCCGGCGGAAAGGTGGACGAGCTATACAAGCAAATCAAATCGACCCACTTCATCGAGGAGGAGCTGAAAGAGTTCTACGCCAACTTCGACAACACCTTCCTCCAGCTCTTCCCCACCTTTGTCGACGAGTTCAACGGGCTGTTGGCAGAAGGAGAGCAGATACACCTCAAGCCCTCCGAACGCATGAACACCGAGCTGCGCATCTTCGCCCTGATACGCTTGGGCATCAACGACAGCATCAAGATTGCCCAGTTCCTGCGCTACTCCGTCACTACCATCTATAACTACCGCACCAAGGTGCGCAACAAAGCTGCCGGTGACCGCGAGCTGTTGGAGAAACGGGTGATGGAGTTGTGCAAGACTAATTCAATTGACAATTGTCAATTGTCAATTTCTTCACAAGTTACCTGCGTCCATGTCTTGAACTGCAACAGCAGCAGGTGGAGCTGCGTGCCCTCTGCCAGCCGTTGGGCGACCTTGTCTTCGCGGTATCGGAGCAGTTGGGCACGTCCGTCGATGCGTTGCGCCTCCATCTCGGCGTCGGTGGCGTCGGCTTTGGCGTACTTCAGCTCGACCATGTAGCTATGCGCCACGTCGGGGTAGCGCGTTTTGTCGGGTAGAAGCATGAGGTCGCCGTAGCCGTAGTTCATTTCAAATTCGGGCTTCATCAGGTAGTAGTTGGCAAGGGAGAGGTAGGCTTTGAGGAAGCCTTGCACGTTGCGTTCGCCCTCGAGGGCGTCGCGCACGGAGCTGTTTGCTTTATAAGTCTCACCGATGAACGCGAAGAAAGGTTGCCACGCACCGTCGTAAGCCATCGCTTCGTATAACCGACCGATGATCGACAAATCTGCGGTATGTCGCTCTTGATAATAGTCGAGCATAAAGTTGAAGTATTGCTTGCGCACCGAGTTGTTGGGGATGCGCATCCGCAGCCGACCGCGATACACCCCGCTGATGGTAAGCACGCCGAAGTAGTAGAGCAGGCTGCGGTAGTTCTCTATCTCCATGATTTGATAGGCAGGGAAGGAGGTCTTCAAGTCTACCGAAATCTCTTCGTGGGCGGTAATCTCTTCGATGACGCTCATGCGCTGCCCGCCCAGCGTCTGGTTTTTATCCAAGCGAACCAACATCTTGAGCTTGTTGAAGTCGGTGCGGACGTTCTTATCCAGCATATCTTCGGGCGCTTTTCCCGTATCTATCCAACGCCCCAGATAGTAGAGCACCATGTCGCTGTTGAAGACGCGTGGTTCGTCCAATGAATCTCTCGAGAAGCAATAGTTGTCGTACCACGGACGCATATCCGCTATCAAGGCGTCCGGCTCTGCCGTCAGTGCGCCTGCCTCTTTGTAGTATTGAAACATCTCGCGCACCTCCGTTTCGCTGAATCCCAGCATGGCGTTGAAGCGTTTCGTTGTTGAAATGTTCCAGTCGATGTTGAATCCGCTGGTGAGGTCGTCGAGGGTGACGGGACTGACGCCCGTGAGGAAGATACGGTAAAACATCCCCTTGAAGATCTTGAAGATGTCGCGATAGAAGCCGCTGGCATGGGTGATCTGCTCGAATTTGTCTTGACCGTGTTCGCCCAACACGATGTTAGTGAAGTTGTCGTACTCGTCGATAATCAGGTAGAGCGGGTATTCCAATCTTTTGGCAGTCAAATCCAAGGTGATGAGTTTGTCGCGGGCGGTAGACGCATTGATTATCCAATCGAAATCTCTGGCACTATAGTATGCAGCATACTTTTCCATAAAGCCATTGACTACGCGATTGCAATAGCGATTGAAGTTCTCTTTGAGTTCTTCCAGCGAACCCGCTCCGCCCACATTCGAGAAGTCGAACCGGAGAATCTGATAGCTGTTTCTCTCTTCCGTAGGGTGTTGACCTATCCACAGATTGCCGAACAGTTCGTCGAAACGATCTTTCTGCAAGATGTCGTAGTAGGCGTCCAGCATACCCAGAAAGAGGCTCTTTCCGAAGCGTCGCGGACGGATGAACAGCAGATTGACCGGCGAATCTTCTACCATATCAATGTATCTGCTCTTATCAACATAGTAGTAGTTACCTTTGATAATTTGCCTGAAATCGGAAGTTCCGTAGGGAAGTTTTCTTATTTTACTCATAACGATGCTTGTGATAGAAATGAATGATGCCGCAAAGGTAAGCACATTTTCCCTCTATGCAACAGGCATTTCTATCTCTTTGTCAACCTGACGGATGAAATCGCATTCATTCTTCTTACATTCTGCCGTTTCATCTCTACTTTTATGAATAAGTAACGATTAAATCTGAAATCACAGGAAATAGACATGTGAAACATTCGGTTCATTGATTATATTTGTAGAATAATGGCTGCCGATATATCTTTGCCGCCGAAAAAATAAGATACTTAAATAAAAGCACAAACAGACTTTTATAAGAGCACAGTTTAAAGCACTACTTATTAACGACACAATGGACACAAAACGTATCATTCCCGTTGCACTCTTGTGCATGGCGGGTGTTTTCGGCACCACTGCACAAGCTGCAGGAAAGACTGCTAACAACTCTGGTTTAAGAACAACTGTTGCTAACAGCACTTTAGTAAACAACATGCGCGACTCCATCTACATGGACGTGCTCCGTCACGGGCGGGTAGCCGTTAGTTATCTCTGCTACTTTCAGCCTTCCTCCTCTACCAACAACAGTATTGGCTATGATGCTGCACAGCTACGTCGCCTCGACGCTTTCTTCGAGAGTAATCTGAAAGATTCACAACTCCGATTCGACCATGCCACGTTGGTAGGTAGCGCCAGCATTGATGGTTTACTGTCTGTCAACGAAGAGCTTTCTCTTCAACGGGCACAATTCCTCCGTGATTTTCTGAATCGCCGTTACCAACTCTCTGACTATTTGCCCGTCGAAGTATCGTCGATCGGCGAAGATTGGGATGGACTGGAAACATACGTACAGCAACTCCCGCTTAGCACACTGCCCTATCGCGACGAAGTGTTGCGTATTATCCGCCAAGTACCCATAGTTGCCGGACGCGAAAAACAACTGATGCTTTTAAATAATGGTAAGACCTACCAATATCTTAAGCAACACTTTTTCCCCTATCAACGCAGATCTTTTATCACTATAGTTTATGACATGAACATCTCGTTTAATCTGAAACTGAACAACAATTTAGAGATGCAGTCTTTGAACAAACCAGAAGAGAGGATGGTAGACAGCCTTGTTGCTCGCGCACTTCTCACGCCGCGCGAGGCTGCTACCTTTCTTTCGGATACCACCATTCAAAGTATGCCGGTTGCCTTGCCCAACTTTGAAAATTCGCCCGACCGCATCCGCGCCATCCTGCAAGAGAAGCTTGGCAAGATACGCCGCCAAGTCGAAGAGGTAAAAGCCACACAACCGGTCGATACCCCACCGGCACCCGTAGCGTTGAAAACCGATACCGTGTTTATCAGCGTAGCGCCCGATACCGTTTATGTCACACGATCGCAATCAAATAGGAATGCTTATCGTCCACACGTTGCCGTAAAGAGCAACTTGCTCGCTCTCGCCGGCGTTTCTCCCGAGCCTGCCTATCGCACCCCAATGCCCAACCTTGAAGTGGAGTACCTCTTCAACCGGCACTGGTCGGCAGCCTTCACTGCGCTCTACGAAAAATTCTCTCACTCCCGAGGGTACAACGTGTGGCACGTCACAGCCTACACACTCGAAGGACGTTACCGCCTCGTTCCCGATCATCACTACGGCGGTCTCTATTTGGGCGTTTATGCCCGGGTGGGCGATTACAACTTCCGCAAACCCTACCCTACCAACGAAGAGAGCGGACCGCTTTATAACAACACCGGATATTATCAAGAGGGAGGATTGTCGCTGGGATACACCCTACCCCTCAGCCGACACTGGATACTCGAAGCCGGCGCAGCAGGCGGATACCGGCACACCGGCGCGAAGCACTACACTCACGAAAACCCGACCGAAAACCTATACGACTATCGAACGCCGGATGGTGGCATTCATTTGACAGACATATTCTTAAGGATAGGCTACCGATTCTAACCATTTGCTGTTCCATCGCACGGGGAAGCTTCACACCTCCTTTGTAGACACCTTACTCTTTGTTTATCATGCCCTATTGAATCCTCAGCCGGATTGAGATGGCATGACAACACGAGAAAGCTTCCCCGTCGGTGGACTATTTTATTATGGGTGATATCTTTTATAGATCTGTCGGTAAGTATCGCCTTTCAGGAATGTTTCGAGCCAACGATTGAGACTGTCGAGCAATAGAGGTGATTGTTTGCTTACTCCCCATGAATAGAGTTGTGTGAAGCTGATGGCAGTACTAATGTCTATCTGAGGCATACTGTCGGCAAGGGTGGTGGCAATATTTTCGTCGCACACGGCGTAGTCTATGTCGCCGTGCACTACCATGGCTATGAGTTGTTCGGGACCGTAGTTATCTATTTCGTTCACATAGATGGTGTCGGCAATTTCTTTAGAGAGATTGCGAATACGGAGAATGGCAGGCGAGTCTTTCACCACGTTCAGCGTACAACCGGCAAGTTCCAACTGACTTTTGATGAATCGTGTTGTTTCGTCGGGCGTATTGATGGATAGCGTATCATCAGGCGTAGCGGGTTTGCGCTGCACCAGCACTTGCTTGTAGCGTACGATAGGGAGGGTGAGCAACAGCGAATCTTTCAGTTCGTTGGTGGTGGGGATGCCGTAAGCGATGACGTCGTAGCGTCCTCTCGCCAGTCCGTCGAGGCGGGCATGGATGCTCATCTCCGGCGTCAGCACGAGTTGCCAGTGATGACGGCGGGCAAAGGCTCGTATCAGTTCATAATAGAACCCCGATAGCGTATCGCCGTCAACGTAGTAGCTGATGGAGTTGTATTCGGTGGCAGCATGAAGTACTCCTTGCTTGTCAATGTCGGGGTAGTCGCGCGGCGATGTTTGTACATCCTTTTTCTGTTCGAGAATGAATGTGGTGATGACGGCGCCTGCCAGGCACAAGGCGAAATATTTCCAGAAATGGTTTTTTTTCGTTGCCATGATTGCTAATCGTAGAAGTTCCACGAGATGCCAAACTTGAGCATGCGTGGATTGATGGGATAGTGTGGCACGAGGAAATAGTTGCGTGCACCCATTCCTTGATTGACATGATACATCATTACGAAGAAGCGTGTGCGCTTCAGCTGCAGGTTGGCATATACATTTACGATGGGATAGCCGCCTATGCTTACGCGGTTGTCGTCGGCTTGCAGATGGAATTGCTGCGTGGCAGGTTCATAGTCGGGAGCATCGTATTTGCTGAAGTAACGCACGTCGGCGCCTATCTGTACGGTAAGCACCTTCTTGGCAAGCTTGGTAAGCAGGTAGAAGTTGGAGTAGACCGACAGTTGGGGTAACGGCAGTCGGGTGGCATCACTGGTTTTTTGCCAGATCACTTCGTTGTCCCAATGCAGAATGCCCAATTTGAAATCTTGTCGCAAGGCGGCAGAGACGACTTGTATGTTGCCGCTATACTGTTCGGGGATGGCATGCCGGTTGAAGTAGGTGTAGTTCTTGATGTTTTCGATGCCGGCACGCAAATGAGTACGCCAATGGTCGATGTGCAGCTCGCCCTCTACGCGGGTACGCATCTCTTTGTTCATGTCGTCATTGTCCCAGAAGAAATGGTTGGAGTGATAGTGGCGCATGTAGAACGACGGGAGTGTGTTTTTGACGTAGCCGTGTGCTGCGAAGCTGACGGTGTCTTTGCCTAACCGGAAGTTTAGGTCGGCATGTCCGTTGACCGTGAACTGCCCCAGTGCTTTGCCCATAATACCTATTTCGCCGTCGACAGCGTAGTGCAGGGTTTTGCCTTGCCGCTTGGCAAGCTCGCCGCCCACAAATATCTCCTGCTCGGTAAATCGTTGCAGGGCTGCGCTATCTCTGTTCATCAGGTCGTATCGGCTATATTTGTGCGAGATATAGGCAGTCAGCCCGGCTTTGGCATATTTATTGAACCCTTCGAGCAGGGCAATACCTAAGATGTTCTTTACGCTGAATGCAGTGGTGGTGTCGCGGCTGAACGATCCGTTGGTGTTCACATAAGGCGGGTCGGCATAGAGCGTATCCGATTCGTTGTTGGCTTGATAGCGACGGTACGAGCGCTCTATCTTGAAGGTATGTATGATGCTGGTTACGGGTACGAACTCTTCGATGATAGAATCGCCGTCGGCTGTTGCTGCCGCAGTCGACGCTGCTGCCGGAGCGACGGGTCGGTTGCGGATGGAGCGTACATCCAATGAGTCGGGCTGCGGCATTTGGAGCGAATCGGGTATCGTCGCGGCATTCCTCATAGCGATGGAATCGTTTTGCATGATTCCCAACGAATCGGTACTTATGCTGTCGGATGATTGTTTCAGGCTTCTTTGTCGCTCTTGTTCTGCCCGTTCTTTTCGTATGGCGCTCTTTTCTTCCCGGCTCACCTCTTCGCCGGTACTTTTTTTGAGCCATCGTTTGAATCCCATTTGGTATCGTTGCGTCAGATAGACGTAGAAGTTTTGATTGCGATTGGTGGTTTGTTCGCGTCGTACAGGGATGTTGGATGGTTCGTATTCTTTGGCTCCCTGCGCCATATTTTCGGGGTGAGTGATGTAGTTGTCGTCGGTGATGCCGCCATTTTCGTTGGTTTTCATGTAGAAGTTGTTGTAGGTGGCTTGTATCTGATACTGGTCGCCGATGTAGCTGGCAAACAGTCCGCCGTTGAAGTAGGCAGTGGATTGACTGGCATATTGTCCGCGTCCGTAGAGGTAGTCGATGTTGAATCCGAAAGCCAACTGTTTGTTGACGTTGACGGAGAAGTAGGGCTTGAACCGTTCCTCTCCGCTAAGCTTATCGCCCGCCTTGTAGTAGGTCAGGTTGGTGTAGGGCACGTTGCTGTTGGTGAAGTTCAGTTGGTCGGGTCGGAAGAAGAACTGCGATAGGGGCGCCAAGAAGATGGTGGGGTAGTTATCGTCGCGTTCAAAGAAGATACGCGAGATGCGGGGTGAGCCTAAGTTGCCCAAATAGTTGTAGTGCCCCCTCATTCCGCTCACCAGATTGCTGTTCTGATAGTTCAAAGCTGCGGTATCGGCGGGTATAATGGTTCGGTTCCCCAGCGTTTCGCTCAGGTGCCACATGTAGAGTTTGGGCGGAAGGCTCTGTATGTTGGTTCCGCTGCTCAGGCTGTCGGGTTGTGTGGACGGATCAATCTGGTTGCCGTATTGGTCGCGTCCCGGTGTTGCGGGAGCCAAGGTTCGCTGTGCTTGTATCCCCAGCACGCTACATGCTGTCAGCACGATGTATGTCAGTAGGAAACGTCTCATAAGTAGGCGCAAAGATACTGATAGAGTTGTTATGATGGTGTGTTTTTATATTTTTTTTGATAGTAACAGCTTCGTATCCTTATAAATCGCTCGCTCTTCCGTATCGAAAAGAAACATTTCCGAGGGGGTATTTCGTTTCAATGCGTAGAGTTGCACATCTTTGCCTACGATGATACCCTTTTCGCGCAGGCTATTTTCCACCGTTTTGTATGCCAGCTCGGGGTGGTTGTTGCTTTTACTCAGGTGGCAGAGCCAGACGGTGTGCAGTTGCGGCGGGAAATGATTGGCAAGGAAGTGCGCGGTAGCTTGATTGCTCAGGTGTCCGGTTGCGCTGTTGATGCGTTCTTTCAGGTATCGGGGGTAACTACCCGTTTTGAGCATTTCAATATCATAGTTGGCTTCCATGATAAGGTAGTGGGTTCTGTCGATGAACCGCGCAACGGTAGAGGTTATTTCTCCGATGTCGGTGATGAAGGTGAACACCGTCCCTCCTATTTCGATGCAATATCCCACGTTGTCGGTGCTGTCGTGCGGCACTTCGAAGGCTTCGATTTTGAATGCTTCGAGTTGTATCGGTTCGGCTTTGTTGATGTATCGGATTGAGGTATACAGGCGGTCGGTCATGCAATAGTTCCGGCTGATACCTTCGTGTGTGAGCGGAGTGGCATAGATGGGAATGTGAAGCTTTTCGCCCAGCCCTCCGACTCCTTTAATATGGTCGGTATGGTCATGGGTAATGAAAACAGCGCGGATGCTCCCCATTTCAATGTTTGCCTCTTTCAGCATCTTCTTGATGGTGCGTGTCGGTATGCCGGCATCAATCAGTATGCCGTAAGTTTCTGTTCCTATATAGTAACAATTGCCGCTGCTTCCACTGGCAAGGCTGATAAATCTTATTTTCATGTGTGGGTATAAATTGGGGCAAAAGTACTCATAATAAAATAAACCGGCGGGGTTCTTTTAGAAAATGCGTGGATTAATCCACAAACTCTTAGGGTAGACAGGGTGGACGGGGTGGACAGGGTGTTTTCTAACTTTATAATTTTCGCGCGAGAACATATTATGTATAGTACATATATGCATATACGTATATATACATTTAATAAAGTTGAAAAACACTTCGTCCACTTCGTCTACCCCGTCCACCCCCCCCTGTCTCTTTGCGTCACCTTGATTCAAGAACAGAGCAAGGGGATTTATCCGGCGCTATAACGTTTTCAATGGATATCAAAGGGACATCCGGCTCACTTCAAAGGGAGATCTGCATCAGATGAAAGGGAGTTTTGCCCCACATCAAAGGGAGATCTGCCTCACATCAAAGGGAGATAATTTTCATCAAGACAAAAGGCTGTCAAAATGAGACTTGGCTTCTTATTTTTTAGTGGACAATCGTGTTTATCCATAGAGAATTGTAACTTTGCACCCGAAACAGTTAAACTGACAATAGAAATGCGAGCAAAATAATAGAAAAGGATAAAGCTCATGAACGACGAAAACATACACATCGGACTGTTGCTCAAACAATGTTTTTCCTATTGGAAAATATATGTGCCTGTCGGCATCGCGTGCTTGATAGCAGCCGTCTGCTTCATTCTGATAACGCCCAAAGAGTATGAGTTTACTGCCCGTATACAGCTCATACAAGACCATCAGGGCATTGTGTCCGAAATGAAGATGTTGAAAAGCAGCGGCATCGGCGCATTGCTCGGCGGGAAAAGCAGCGGTTTGAATGCCGACGACGAAATGATTGTGCTTCAGTCGCGCCATGCGATGAGGGCAGCCATCTTGCAAACAGGATATCAGATAGAAACACGCCAACGCAGGGGCTTAAAAAAGGTGTTGCTCTATGGTACGGATAATCCGTTCAACGTACTCTTTCCCGAACAACTTCTCGATACCCTCAGTGAACCGTTGAAAATAACGTTGACCCTCTCCGAGGGAATGATACGGGCGGCTACGGTAAAGTCTAAATTGTTTCGACGCGTAAAGCTATCGAACTTGCCGTTGCCATGCCGGATAGAGCTGCCGACAGGTGCATTTGCCGTCACATCCGGCAGCAACAAAGAGGTACTCGTAGGCGAGCACACCTTCGAGATTACGGTTACTCCCTTGCAAACATTGTATGAAGCATTGCTGAAAAAGCTTGTCGTCAAGCCGGAAGTTACCATGTCGGACATAATCCTGTTGAAGATAGACAACGAATCCAAGCAACGGGGATGCGACTTTCTGAATACCTTAATAAATGCGTATAACCACTATTCGCGCGGGGTGAAAGTGAAAGAAGCCGGGCTGAATGCCCGCTTCGTGAAAGAGAGATTAGACACAATAACCACCGAGCTGGCTTATTTAGAGTATCAGATAGAGACATATAAACGCATGAACAGCATACCCGAAGTTTCACTCTATGCCAAGTCTGCTATGACCGGGTCGCAGCAGTTGGAAAAAACCATTTTGGAAACGGAAGCCCACCTGAAGATGCTCGATTATGTGCTGGCTTATCTGCAAAGCCCCGAGAATGAATATGCCTCGGTTCCGGTGGTGGATGGTGTGGGCGAAAAGACCATCTTGCTGTACAACCAACTGATACTCGACCGGCAACGGCTGTTGCTCTCTTCCGAACACAATAATCCTGCCTTGATGCTTCTCAACAACCAGTTGGCTGAACAACGCAAGATGCTTGTTGAGACCATTACTGCTTTCCGAAAAAGTATTCGTGCCGGTCTGGAAGCCATCCATAAGAAAAATCATACACTCAATACCCAATTGGATGCGCTTCCTACGCAGGAGCGCGAATACATTGAAATGACACGTCAGCAGAAAATCAAAGAGACGATTTACCTCTTTCTGATGCAGAAGCTTCAGGAGAAAGAGTTGATTAATTCGCCCGACGAGCAAGCCGCTCGCGTGGTAGATGCCGCCTACAGCTCGGCAAAGGCGGTCTATCCCGTCAAACTGATCGTACTGGCAATTGCACTGATAGCGGCATGTATGATTTCGCTGGCGCTCTGTTATGTGAAATACTCTTCCGGTCAAACCAAGTAAACGCATGTTGTCCCGCATAGTTATATCTCGGAACGATCTCTTTTTTGCCTTTCTGTTGACGGGTTATCTGGGCGGTGTGATACTATACGATTGGTTCGACAAGCTGGGCTTTAGCTATACCGACGAGTTGATGGCTCTCTTTTTAGTGCTGTTTGCCGGGTGGATGGCATGGGAGCGGCGAAGCATGAAAGCGTGCATCCCGTTGCTGATCATGTTGGGCATCTTCCTCTTTTATACCCTCTACTCTTTCGCCATCCGCTCCAATGTGCCTCGGGCGATCCTGATGGATTTAGTGATTGAGATGAAGCCTTTTCTGGGCTTCTACTGCACCTGTCTCGTCGCGCCCCGACTGACGCAGCGGCAGAAAGAGCTGTTCGCCGTACTGGCGCTTATCGTAGGAGGAGCGATGCTGATTATCGGGTTGACGGGACAGATAGAAGTTGTTTTCGGACACCCCTCCCGCTTTGCCACGGCAGCCACGATTACTGCTTTCGTCTATCTCTACTGCTGCGCGTGGACGTGGAGAGATTTGCTTGTTTTCATGCTGCTTCTCTCCGTGGGTTTTTTCTCCACCCGCTCCAAGTTCTACGGGTTTTGGGTCGTTGCACTGTTTCTCATCGTCTATCTCAAAGCCGGCGGTACGGTGCGTTTCAACTGGGCATCTATCCTTTTTATATGTTCGTTCTGCCTGTTGGCGCTTTGGGTGGCGCGCGATAAAATCATTCTCTATTACGTCGACGGCATGCTCAATTCGCGCGAGATGTGGAGTCGCCCCGCCATGATGCTTACTGCGGGACAGATTTTGGTCGACGATATCCCCTTCGGCAGCGGATTGGCAAGTTTCGGCACCTTTGCCTCGGCAGAATACTATTCACCGATCTATGCCAAGTATGGCATAGACGGACTGTACGGCATCTCCCGTGCCACCCGTTTCTTTATCACCGATGCCTACTATCCGTCGTTGGCGCAGTTCGGCATCGTCGGAGTAGGGCTGTATGTGCTGTTCTGGGCATCCATGCTGCGCAAGGGTTATCAAGGCATCTCGCCCGAACGAATGAAGGGATGGACTATCATACTGCTCTCTTTCCTTTTCTTCTTGATAGAAGGAATTGCCGACGCGACTTTTACGCACAATCGGGGCTTATATATGCTGATATTGACCGCCCTCACATTGAACGACTTAACCACCGACCATGAAGTTGCGCACGGAGAACTATAAGAAAGGAGCCATCTACTCCTCCGGCTTTAGCGTGGGGGTGAAGTTTGTGGCATTCATACAGAACATCCTCATTGCATTCTATTTGGGAGCAGGCACCGGCACAGACATCTACTTCTATCTCTTCGAGCTGATCATGGTGGGAAGCGGCATTGTGCAAAACGTCACCTCGGCGGTGTTGATACCCCGTTCCATGCAGCTGCGCAGTCAGCAGCAGTTTGATGAAGAGAGGCGCTATCTGAATGCTTTCACCTATATGGTGGCAGGGATGTTTGTTTTGATTACCGGCGTAGGTCTAATAGGAGGTGTAGCAGGGCTGCGCTTGATCTCGCAGTTCAACGAGGCAGATATTCATCAATATGCTTGGCTGCTCTATATCTTGCTGCCGGCGTCGTTGCCTCATACGTGCAGTCTCATCTTTGCCGAGATACTGGCTTCGCATAAATACTTCACCTTTCCGCAATTTGTGGCAGTGGGCAACAACCTGTTGATCATCGCGTGCGTCGTACTCTTTCATCGCGTTTGGGGCGTAGCCTCTTTGGCGATAGGTTTTGCGATAGGGGCATGTGTCAATTTTGTCTGGTTGCTTCTTTTCATGAAGCGCCACCTGTCGTGGCGATACAGCTGTGTGTCGTTTACCCAAGTGAAGAAGAGCCTGAGCGATATGGGGGCGGTTTTCACCAATCATCTGGTGATCGCGTTTGCGTCGATGTTCCCGTTGTATATGCTCTCTATGTTCTATCCGGGCACGGTGACGGTGGTCACGTATGCCCATAAGCTGCTGCTGGCGCCCGTGAATCTGTTTACGCAGCTCTTTGCGGTACTGCAAATCAAGCTGAGCGAGCTGTATGCCGCCAATGTGTTGCCGGAATTGCGCCGCACCTTTCTGCGGATAGGCGGCGGCGCTGTCGGTGTAAGCATCGTTGGAGCGATCCTGTTCTACTGGCTACGGGCGCCTATCATTGAGCTATTCTTCGGACATGGTGCTATGACCCCGGAGGGTACCCGACTACTGATCGACTTGATGGGCATCCTGATTGTGACCATTCCGTTTATCGTGCTCGTCTCCGTGGCGTCGCGTCTGCTGTACGCCGTGCAGCGTCCCAAGTCGTATAGCGCCGTCATCATCCCCGTCAATCTGCTGACGTGTCTCTTTTATGCGCTGTTTATCCGTTCCCACGGCACTGTGGGATATGCGTATAGCGATGTGCTGTCCGAGATCATCAAGGCTGTCGCGATTGCGGTATGTCTCTATTACCTGTTAAAGAAGTGGAAATGAAGATTCTATTTTTATCGATATGCGTGTACTGATAATCAACTCCATACTGTATACTCCGACGAACAACCAAATACCCAAAGTAGCGTCGGTGGACGATTGCATGATTCTGCAATTGGCGATGGCGTTTGTGAAGCAGGGACATGACGTGACGCTGGTTGCAGCCAAGGAGTATGAACCCACTACTCCTTCCCGACTGCCGCTACGCATTATTTATCTCCCCTCGGCACTTACTTGGTTGTTTAAACCTTCTCTCTTGCCTTTCCATCCGCAGTTGATGCGCTTTTTAAGGAAGCACAAGCACCATTTCGATTGGATAATCAGTAGTGAACTTTTCTCTTTGAACTCACTTCTTGCTGCTTGTATGGCACCCGACAAAACCATAGTATGGAATGAGCAGGGTAAGCATAACCGTAAATACTTCAGACTACCTTCTTGGATATGGTACAATATCGTTGCACGTTTGTTGATGCGCAATGTAAAAGTAGTTGCACGTTCACCCATTGCGAGCCGGTTTGTTCGGAGGTTCGGCATGAAGGTATCCTCCGTCATTATTGATCACGGCATTGACCGGCAACTCTTCCATCCGCAGCACGAAAAAGAACCTTTTTTCATGGTGTCGGCACGTTTGGATGCAGATAAGAATGTGATATCTCTCCTGATGAAATATAAACAGTACGCAGAGAGCTATCCCGATCGTCCTTGCCGCTTCTATATTGCAGGCAGCGATGGTGGAGAGTTGCCTCGTCTAAAGCAGTATGTCTGCGACAACCGGCTGGACGGACAGATACGGTTTTTAGGCAGAATCTCTTCGAGTGAGATGGCAAGCTGTTTGCGTCGCTCGATATGCCTGCTTTGCGATTCCAAGAAAGAATCGAATATGATTTCTATCAATGAAGCAATTGTTTCCGGTACACCCGTCATCACCAATACCGTTCCGTTCGGTCACGAACAAATCCGGCAATACCAATTAGGTATCGCAAAAGAGAACTGGACGGCAGAAGATATGTATGAAGTGGTAACAAACAATGCCTTTTATGTGGAGAACTGCCTGCGCTATGCGCCGCAACTCTACCTCTCGAAAGTGCCCGATAAATTTATGCAAGCGTTCCATGAAGATACTCCTCGTCAATAAATACCTCTATCCCCGCGGCGGCGATTGCATCTATACGCTCCATCTCGCCAGCCGACTGCGTGCCGAAGGTCACGAGGTGCGCTTCTTTGCCATGTCGCATCCCGATAACATCCCCGACGAGGGCAGCGGCTACTTCCCCCGCGAGGTCGACTTTTCGTCGACGGCATGGCGGGATAAGCTGCGGGCAGCCGCGCGGGTGTTGTGGGGAACGGGCGTCAAGAAGGGGTATGTCCGACTGCTGGATGCGTTCCGTCCGGATGTGGTACACTTGAACAATATCCATTCGCAACTCTCGCCGATAGTGGCTAAGCTGGCATACCGACGGGGCATCAAGGTGCGCTGGACGCTGCACGATTATAAACTGATCTGTCCGTCGTACAACTGTCTCTGCCACGGCAAACCGTGCGAAGCCTGCTTCCGCTACAAATGGCAAGTGGTCGCACGCCGTTGCATGAAGAACAGTCTGCCCGTCAGTCTGCTGGCTTATGCAGAGGCGATTCGTTGGAACCGTCGCAAGCTGGTGGCGTGGACGGACGAGTTCATCTGCCCCAGCGGGTTCATGGCGGAGAAGATGCGGCAAGCAGGCTTCCCGAAAGAAAAGATGCGCGTAGAGCCTAATCGGGTGGGGGAGGAGCAGCTCGCCTATATCCGCCACACACCGGCACCCACGCGCGAACCCGCTTATGCGTATGTAGGGCGACTGTCGCAGGAGAAAGGGATAGAGGCGTTGTTGAGCGTAGCGGCAACCCTGCCCTATACATTATATATAATAGGTGACGGAGCACTGCGCGAAAAGCTGATGCGGCAATATGTCACTTCCAAACAGCTTGTGTTTGTCGGGCAGATGGCTTGGCAGGAGGTGCTCGACCTGCTGCGCCGCGTACGCTTTTCCGTTGTTCCATCGGTCTGCTACGAAAACTGTCCGCTGAGCGTGCTCGAATCGCTGGCGTGTGGCACGCCGGTGTTGGGGCGTCGTATCGGAGGTATTCCCGAATTGCTGGAGAGCGACGCGCGAAGTCGGCTCTTCACGGACGATGCCCAGATGGCTGAGCGGATAGAGGAAATGATTCAATCTAACGAACAATGACATGAAAGAGAAAGTGAAACAACCCACAGATATGTGCCTCATCGTCACTTACCGTTGCCCGATGAAGTGCACGATGTGTAACATCTGGCAAAACCCGACCGAGAAGTCACGGGAGATAACACCCGCGGAGATGGAGCGACTGCCGCGTGTGAAGTTTATCAATCTCACCGGAGGCGAACCGTTTGTGCGCGAAGATTTGGAGGAGATTGTCGACGTGGCGTTTCGCAAGGCGCCGCGGGTGGTCATCTCCACCTCGGGATGGTTTGAAGAGCGCATCATCGACCTTGCCCGCCGATACCCCAAGATAGGTATTCGCATCAGCATTGAAGGACTGTCTGAGAAGAACGACGCACTGCGCGGACGGGCGGGAGGATTCGACCGCGGGCTGCGCACGTTGCTTACACTCAAAGAGATGGGCGTGAAAGACATCGGCTTCGGCATCACCGTTTCCGACCATAACTCGGCGGATATGCTCTCGCTCTACCAACTGTCGCGCGCGCTGGGGATGGAGTTCGCCACGGCGGCACTCCACAACTCCTACTACTTCCACAAGTCGGACAATGTGATTGCCAACCGCGAGGAGGTGTGCCGCAACTTCGGCACGCTGATGGAGTGGCAACTCAAAGAGCGCAACCCCAAGTCGTGGTTTCGGGCGTACTTCAACAGCGGGCTGATCAATTACGTCCGCGGCAATCCCCGTCTGCTCCCTTGTGAGGCGGGATTGGTCAATTTCTTCGTTGACCCTTACGGCGAAGTCTATCCGTGCAACGGACTGGAAGCGAAGTATTGGAAAGAGAGCATGGGCAATATCCGCACCATGACCTCGTTTGAAGCGTTGTGGAGCAGTGAGCAGGCGGCACGTGTCAGAGATTTAGTCTGCCACTGCCCCAAGAACTGCTGGATGGTGGGCACTGCCGCGCCGGTGATGAAGAAGTATCTCTCCGTCCCGCTTCGGTGGGTGGTGCGGCACAAAATAGAGTCGCTCTTGCGAGATAAGGAACTGAGCTTTCGCGGGGTATCTGGAGTCTCCCCCTCCTCTGGGAGGGGGAGACTCCAGATACCCCGCGAAAGTTTAGTAAGGAACTTACAAATGCGAGATACTGAAGTTACAAATGTGAGATAATGAAGCCGTCGAAATAACTTCAAGAAGTTACCGAAATAACTTCAAGAAGTTACCGAAATAACTTCAAGAAGTCGTCGAAATAACTTCAAGAAGT
Organism: Prevotellaceae bacterium; assembly: GCA_031262085.1. GTDB lineage: Bacteria > Bacteroidota > Bacteroidia > Bacteroidales > Bacteroidaceae > Bacteroides. The sequence goes on along the minus strand of JAISIN010000076.1, from coordinate 23,252 downwards.
TACCGAAATAACTTCAAGAAGCCGTCGAAATAACTTCAAGAAGCCGTCGAAATAACTTCAAGAAGTCGTCGAAATAACTTCAAGAAGTTACTGAAGCAAGTTCAAGAAGTCGTCGAGACGAGATAAAGTATACCGAATTATTATGTAAGCATTACATAGTATATTAGATTAAGAATAAAAAGAATATGATGAAAATAGTAGTTACAGGAACTCGTGGCATCCCCCACATATCGGGTGGGGTAGAGATGCATTGTCAAGAACTCTACCCGCGTGTGGCGGATGCCTACACCAAAGTCACCGTGGTGCGTCGCCGCGCGTATGCGGTGGCGCCGGTGGTCGATGTATTCGAGGGGGTGGACATCAAGGACATCGGCGCCCCGCGCGGCAAATCGCTGGAGGCAATCGTACATACGTTCCGCGCCGTCATCTATGCCAAATGGGTAAAGGCGGACATCGTGCACATTCATGCCGTCGGACCCGGGCTGATGGTACCGTTGGCGCGTCTGTTGAAAATGAAAGTGGTGTTTACGCACCACGGCGAAGATTACAACCGTGCCAAGTGGGGCTGGTTGGCGCGTTGCATGTTGCGGCTGGGCGAGCGGCTGGCTATGCGAAATGCCCAACACGTGATTGTCATCTCGGATGTGGTACTAACGGAAATGAAACGTAAGTACCCCCGGCAGACACATATCACACTTATTCCCAATGGGGTACAAGCCCGTCTGTCCGAAGAGACACAGGGAGACGACAAGGAGACGCTGAAGCAGTGGTCGCTGGTGCCGCAGAATTACATCTTGTCGGTGGGACGCATTGTCGAGGAGAAAGGGTTCGACCGACTGGCACAAGCATTCATAGAGGTTGCTCCCAAGTTTTTGAAATTAGTGATTGTTGGCGGCATTACTCGAAACGACCGTTATACGGACAAGCTTCGGGCTATCTGCCGAAAAGACGACCGCATCGTGATGACCGGCACCCTCGGACACGATAAACTGTTTCCGCTTTACCGGTATGCGCGGTTGTTTGTGCTGCCCTCTTCGCACGAGGGGTTGCCCATTGCTCTCTTAGAGGCAATGGTTTATAAATGTCCGGTGCTGGTGAGCGACATTCCGGCACATCGGGCAATGAGATTGCCCGATGGCAGCTATTTTACCGGAACCACTCCCGATGAACTGACGAAAGCGCTACATAAACGGTTGGAGCAGGGAGCGCTGAAGCGGGTTGCTTACGACATGTCGGCTTACAACTGGCGCAGTATAGCCACACGAACCAAGAAAATATACGAAGAATTGTGTTATGGAACTACCGCAGACATTCATACGGAATATAAAAATCTTATTGGGAGAGACTGAAGGGCAGCAATTGCTCCAAGCATTGGAAGCCGAGCGTACATACAGCCTCAGAACGAACCCAATGAAAGATGGAAAATTTAAGAATGAGGAATTGTCGATAGCCTATTCTCCATGCTCCGTTGTCCCTTGGTGCTCTTCCGGATGCTACCTCTCAACCCGACCGGCGTTCACTTTCGACCCGTTGTTGCATGCCGGAACGTACTATGTGCAAGAGGCTTCGTCCATGTTTTTGGAGCAGGCGTTGAAGCAGTATGTGCACTCACCGGTCACGATGCTCGATCTTTGTGCGGCGCCGGGCGGTAAGTCTACGCATGCCCGAAGCCTCTTGCCCGACGGCAGCTTGCTGATAGCCAATGAGGTGAATCGCAGCCGTGCACAGATATTGGCTGAGAACCTTACCAAGTGGGGGCATCCCGACGTTGCTGTCACCAACAACGACCCTGCCGACTTCTCCCGTCTGCCGACATTCTTCGATGTGATACTGACCGATGTCCCCTGTTCGGGTGAAGGAATGTTTCGCAAAGAGCCTGCCGCCATGCAGGAATGGAGCGAAGCCAACGTGGAGCTGTGTTATCAACGACAGCGACGCATTGTAGCAGATGTGTGGCAGTCGTTGAAGCCGGGAGGGTTGCTGATTTACAGTACCTGTACTTACAATACCAAAGAAAACGAAGAGAACGTTCGCTGGATACGCGATGAGCTGGGCGCCGACATCCTTCCGCTGAAGATTCCCGACGAATGGCACGTCACCGGCAATCTGCTTGCCGGTGAAACGTTTCCCGTCTATCGTTTCCTACCGCATAAAACACGGGGTGAAGGTTTCTTCCTGGCTGTGTTGCGTCGTAGAGGCGTGGCTGCCGAAGTCTCTTCGGTTGCACCGAAACGGAAGAAAGAAGCTTTGAGCAAACCTTCCGACCGGTCGCCTTTTTCCGACTGGCTGCTTCCCTCCGATGATTACGAGTTCACCTTGATACACCATCACCAAATAGCGCTGCCCCGTCGGCATCAGGCTGCGCTGACAGCTGTCAAGCAGTCGCTCCGATTGATACAGGCAGGTGTCGCAATAGGAGAGGTAAAAGGGAAAGATCTCGTTCCTGCCCACGCCCTTGCCATGAGCAATGCGCTGAACCGCCATGCGTTTGCACAAGCGGCGCTGACCAACGAGCAAGCCATAACTTACTTGCGCCGCGAAGCAATCGGGCTGTCTGCCGATGTGCCTCGCGGCTACGTGTTGATCACCTGTCAGGGGGTGCCGTTAGGATTTGCCAAGAATATCGGTAACCGTGCCAATAATCTTTATCCGCCGGAGTGGCGGATACGAAGTCGGGGATAGCCTGTTGCCTACAACTCCGTTACCTTTCCCATGAAGAGGATGGCGCCCGTACTGTGCTCCTTGATAAAGAAGGCAAACGGACGGTTGACATGGAATGGTACCGATTCGCGGGGTTCGATGGAGGTAAGGCCCATCCCTCCAATGGTTACGGCAGCTGCTTCCGTCCCCTCTTCGTCTACGTTGAGGTAGGTAAACTGTTTCAGCAGACTGACATACAGCGACTCTTTCGCCATTTGGGAGAAATCGGCTTCTATCGGATCGAAAGCATCCTTCAAGCCCAGTGTCTTCATGTCGTCTTTCAAATCCTTATCATACTCCATTTTGAAACGCGGGAGTTTCAAATCTATTTGGCAGCCGTAAAGTTGGGCGTTGTACGCCTTCCACTGTTCGGCAGTCAACGCCTGTATGCACGCATCGAGTGATTTCCCTTCATGGGGCAACATCACCACCATGCTGAATGCGCCATTGCCGTAAGGCAGGTTTACCATTGCCATGTTGTCGTCCTGATAATAAGGAAACCTCTTTTCCTGACTCATCATTTGAATGGTCGATTGTTTGCCGTCTTCATTCGTAAACGGTTCTTTCCGGGTGTTCTCTGTTTTGAACTTTTCTTTCCAAATGCCCTTGAAATAGAGTGCATTGATAAGATACAGGCGCACGTTGGAAGGAATCTCTTGGAGCACATCTGTTATCAGGTTGTTGGTGTTGTCGGCACACCAGCGGTTGATGATGTCGACAGCATTGGGAGAAGTGAAATCGAGTTCGCGTACCTGCGCATCGTACATCTGCTTATTTACATTTATAAAATCGTTGTACACGCCGAATCCTTCCTTTATCCAGATGGAGTTGGCAATGGCGAGCTGGGTGGTATTGTCCAGATTGAGCAGAGCTTCGACCAACTTTTTGTGATAGCTGTTCATGTCGTCAATGGTATAGGTGTCGGCAGGGAAGCCCAGTACCCGAAGCATCTCGGATAGGGTGTTGTGATCGGCGCCGTTGGCTATCATCGAGAGACAGAGCGATGCACTGAGTGGAGAGATGAAGAAATTGGGCTTCTTTGTTTCCGAAGTGTTGACTTGGCGGAAGAAGTCAAAAGCAAAGGAGGTGCTTGCATCCAGCAGTCCTTGTTCGGTGCGGGTGAGGGTGATGTCTACCCGTTCTTTAGGCGTAGAGGCGTTGTTGTTGCCTTCGTTCTGACAAGCAGTCGAAAGAGCGAATAGAGTAGAAACGCCTATTACGCCTAAACTCTTTTTTACTGTTGACATAATGATTAGTATTTAGTGAATCAAACATTCTTGTTATTAAAATGCTTGCTTCGGGTAATTACTGCATTATGAAGTGGTGTTTTCTTATGCAAGAACTTACTGCTTGTTGAGCAGCTTGTGTAGCTTGCCGTTTAATACTTGGCACATGGCTCCGTTGCCCATCGAACGATAACGTTTAATACGATACTGCAACATCAAGATCTCGTTTACATTTTGTTTTGCTTCCATAATTGTTTTTTTATGCCTTCCGCGTTTCGGAAAGCGATTAAACTTCATTATTGTTTTTACTCTTTGATTGAACGGCGCAAAGGTAGCAATTATTTGCCAAAAATATGTTTTATAACATAAAACTTTAACTTTAGAAAACACTTCGGGGGGATGCGTAACTACGCAGCCTTCATTGGCAGTTTGTGTTAATCTGCGTTAATCTGATTATATGCGTAAAACTTTGCGTAATTTTGCCGCGCATTTTTAATTATAACGTTTAAACAATTTATTGAAATGAAGACAAAGGTGTTTATGGCTGCATTTGCAGTAGTATTCTCTGTCTCTGTAATGTCTTGTGGCGGTAAGCAAGTAGCTGACACAGACGCCGCCGAAACCAGAGCAGCAGCAATAGAGCAATGCGATTCAACCAAAGCTTGTTGCAAAGGCGATTCGGCACAGTGCTGCAAGGACGATTCGTCGAAGGCTTGTGCAGCCGACAGTACCAAGGCTTGTTGCGAAAAGAAAGCGGGCGAAGCTACGAAGTAATTCAAGGTTTGCCCCGATGTTTTTGTTTAGGCGCGGTTACGCAGCACGGAGCGCATTTGTCTGCTTCGTGTCGTTGCGTAATTCGCGCTTTGTAGTATATATAATAAGGAGAAATGATTTCAGTAGAAAAACTAAAGGTGGAATTTAATGCCACGGCGCTATTTGAAGATGTGTCGTATGTCATCAACAAGAAAGACCGCATCGCACTGGTTGGAAAAAATGGTGCGGGCAAGTCTACCATGTTGAAGATACTGGCAGGTCTGCAAATCCCCACTTCCGGCACAGTAGCGATCCCTAAAGATATGAGTATAGGTTATTTGCCGCAAGTCATGCATCTGACGGACAATCGCACGGTTATGGAAGAGGCTGAATTGGCATTTGAGGAAATTTTTCGTTTGCAGAAGGAATTAGAACAAATAAACGCCGAGTTGGCAATACGCACCGATTACGACAGTGAGGCGTATAGCAAACTGATTGAGCGCTTTGCTCACGCCAACGATCGGTTTCTCCTGATGGGAGGAACCAATTTTCATGCTGAAACCGAACGAACGTTGATGGGGTTGGGGTTTGTACGCGACGACTTCAATCGCCCTACCGGTGAATTCTCGGGTGGATGGAGGATGCGCATCGAACTGGCAAAGCTGTTGCTGCGCAGACCCGACGTGCTGCTGCTCGACGAACCGACCAACCATCTTGACATAGAGAGTATACAGTGGCTGGAGAATTTCCTCGCTACACGCGCCAATGCCGTGGTGCTGGTGAGTCACGACCGCGCCTTCCTGAACAATGTCACAACGCGTACCATCGAGATCTCCGTGGGACGCATCTACGATTATAAGGTAAAGTACGATGAGTTTGTGGCGCTGCGCAGAGAGCGGCGCCAACAGCAACAGCGCGCTTATGAAAACCAGCAAAAACAGATCGAAGATACGGAAGCTTTTATTGAACGATTCCGTTATAAAGCAACCAAAGCGGTACAAGTACAGAGCCGCATCAAGCAATTGGAAAAGATTGAACGCATTGAGGTTGACGAAGAAGATAACTCTGCATTGCGACTGAAGTTTGTATGCACCGGCAGAAGCGGAAACTATCCGCTCATCTGCGAAGAGGTGCGAAAGGCTTATGGCGAACATGTCATCTTCCACCATGTCGACTTTACGATCCATCGGGGAGAGAAGGTGGCATTCGTAGGTAAGAACGGCGAGGGTAAGTCTACACTGGTGAAATGCGTGATGGGCGAGATTACCGATTATACCGGCAAACTGACCGTCGGACACAACGTCCGCATGGGCTACTTCGCACAAAATCAGGCACAACAGCTCGACGAAACGCTGACGGTGTTCGACACCATAGATCGTGTTGCCGTGGGAGATATTCGTACACAAATACGCAACATATTGGGTGCTTTCATGTTTGGAGGCGAAGCATCGGATAAGAAGGTACGAGTACTCTCCGGAGGCGAACGAACACGGCTTGCCATGATAAAATTGCTGCTCGAACCGGTGAACTTCCTCATTCTGGACGAACCTACCAATCACTTGGATATGCGCTCGAAAGATATACTGAAAGAGGCTATTCGCGATTTCGACGGCACAGTGATCGTTGTAAGTCACGACCGCGACTTCCTGAACGGATTGGTTACAAAGGTGTATGAGTTTGGAGGCGGCAGAGTGAAGGAACATTTGGGAGGAATCTATGAGTTCTTACAGAAAAAACAGATAGAACATCTGGACGAACTCACTACGGAGCAGGCATCGGTAAAAGCCGATACGAATGCTTCTGTACCGGCGCCCAGCGACAGCAAACTGAGCTACGAAGAACAGAAAGAACAAAGTCGAAAACTCAAAAAGCTGGAACGCCGTGTAGCCGACTGCGAAGCCGAGATCTCCGAGCTGGACACGGCGGTTGCCATTCTCGAAGCGCGCATGGCTACGCCGGAAGGAGCTGCCGATACATTGCTTTACGAACGGCATGCCAAACTAAAACAGCAACTTGGCAAAGTGATGGACGATTGGGAAGAAGCAACCACTTTGTTAGAAGAGCTGGGAGAGAAAGAAATATTTAACTCTAAATAGAAGATTAAAGAGATGAGATTTATGAAGTATTTACCACTCGTTGCCGCCGGTCTAATGGCTACCGGTTGTAACACAGGCAAGCAATCGAGCGGGCTGACTGCCGGCATCGATCCTGCCAACCTTGACACGACTGCCCTTCCGGGGACAGATTTCTATCAATACGCTTGCGGAGGATGGATGAAGAATCATCCGCTTACCGGAGAGTATGCACGCTATGGCTCATTCGACCAATTAGGTGAGAATAATATTGTGCAAGTGCACGACCTTATCGAAGAAATTGCCGCCGGACAACATTCAAACGGCTTGAACGCGCAGAAAATTGCCGATTTCTACCGCACTGCCATGGATAGCGTGAAGCTGAATGCCGAGGGTGCTAAACCCCTGAAAGACTTCCTCGACAAAATGTCCGTGTTGCGTAACCCTCAAGATGTACCGCCGGTAGTTGCCACGCTGATGCGAATGGGCTTTTCGCCCTACTTTTCGCTCTATGTGGCTCCCGACGAAATGAATAGCAAAGCCAACCTTGTTATTCTTTATCAAGGTGGATTAGGTATCGGACAACGCGACTATTATTTAGACAATGATGTGCGTACCGTAGGCATACGCGACGCTTACCGAAAGTATATCGTGAACCTGTTCAAACTGACCGGTTACAACGATGCCTACGCACAGAAAGCAATGGAGGCGGTCATGAGCATTGAAATGCGTCTGGCAAAAGCTTCGCGTTCGCGCGAGGAGCTGCGCGACCCGCACGCCAACTACAACAAGAAAACGCTAAGCGACTGGGAGAAAACGCTACCTGCATTCAATTGGGCAGATTATCTCAAGGTTGCCGGATTAGGAAACCTCAAAGAGCTGAATATCGGTCAACCCGACTTTGTGAAGGAGGTGATGAACGTTATCAATACCGTGCCGCTCAACGACCAGCTGGCTTATCTGCAATGGAACGTCATCAATAGCGCTGCCAATTATCTGAGCGACGACTTTGTCACAGAAAGCTTCAATTTCTACAAACGCGCCATGTCGGGGACTACCGAAATGAAGCCCCGCTGGAAGCGTTCGGTGGAAACGGTTGAGAGTGCCTTGGGCGAAGCTGTCGGACAACTCTATGTAGAGAAATATTTTCCTGCTGCCTCTAAGGAGCGCATGATTACGCTGGTGAAAAACCTGCAAACTGCCTTGGGCGAACGCATTAAGAATCTGGCATGGATGAGCGACGCCACCAAAGAGAAAGCGTTGGCTAAGCTGGCTGCTTTCCACGTAAAGATTGGATACCCCGACAAGTGGAAAGATTATTCTGCCATGAACATTGTCGGCGACGCTTACTTCGCAAACGTCATGCGTGCCAGCCAATGGGAGTACAATGACATGATAGCCAAGGTTGACAAACCGGTCGATGCCGACGAATGGTTTATGACCCCTCAAACGGTGAATGCTTACTACAATCCTACCACCAACGAGATTTGCTTCCCTGCCGGCATCCTGCAATATCCTTTCTTCGATATGAACGCCGACGATGCTTTCAACTATGGCGCTATCGGCGTGGTTATCGGGCACGAGATGACGCACGGATTCGACGACCAAGGCAGACAATACGACAAGGACGGAAACCTCAAAGACTGGTGGACTGCCACCGATGCAGCGAACTTCGAGAAACGTGCCGCTGTCATGGTAGCCTTCTTCAACAGCATCGAAGTAGCTCCCGGCATACATGCCAACGGCGAGTTCACACTGGGTGAGAACATCGCCGACCACGGCGGATTGCAAGTCGCCTATCAAGCTTTCAAGGAGGCAACCGCTGCTGCGCCGCTGCCGGTCAAGGAGGGATTTACCCCCGAACAGCGCTTCTTCCTGGCTTACGCCGGTGTATGGGCAAGTAATATTCGCCCCGCCGAGATCGAACGTCGTACCAAGATGGACGAACACTCTTTAGGTAAGTGGCGTGTAGATGGTGCACTGCCGCAGATCGGCGCTTGGTATGATGCGTTCCACATCACACCGACTGACCCGATGTTCTTGCCGGTAGATAAACGTGTATCGATATGGTAAGATGACACTCTGCTAATTCTTACAACAAAATAACGGCTCCGCATCATCATGCGGAGCCGTTATTTTGTTGGACTTTCCGGCGCGTATATGAGGTCGTGTCTGTACAGGATGTGAATTGTTAGCTCTTAATCGCAAAAACCTTATAGGTGCGATAGCCGAATATTGCCACCACCACAAAGCATATCAGCGGCAAGACGAACGACAGATTGACCGCCGGCATACCCAACAGCTCTTTCGTGTCGATAATTAGGGCTTGCACGGGAGGGAGTATAGAGCCGCCGAGAATCGCCATGATCAGTCCGGCAGCGCCGAACTTGGCATCGTCGCCCATCCCTTCGAGGGCTATACCGTAAATGGTAGGGAACATCAGCGACATGCAAGCCGATACACCGATCAGGCAGTATATGCCCAGTATGTTTTGGAGTCCGATGACGCCTATCGTAAATGCACCGGCAGCAACCGAGAGCACGAGCAGCAATCGTCCCGGGTTGACGTACTTCAATAAGTAAGTGCATACAAAGCGGCTACAGCAGAAGAATACCATCGCTACAATGTTGTATTGCTGCGACAACACCTCGGCTGCTTTCTCTTCCATGCCGGTAGAGACAAAATAACGCGTGCCATACTGAATGATGAATGTCCAGCACATAATCTGTGCTCCTACGTAAAAGAACTGTGCAATCACTCCTTCGCGATAACGTGGCAAGGAGAAGATGCGTTTCAGAGTAGGCAGGAAGTCGATGCTGTGACTCTGATCGGCGTTCTTGGGCATTCGTGCGAAGCATATCACCAAAAACATGGCTGCAATAACCAATCCGATGATAATATATGGAGTGATCAATACACCAAGGTCTTGCTGTTTTATTACTTCAAACTGTTCGGGCGAAAGCTGTGCGCGTTCGGCAGTGTCGGCAGGGTTTAGCTTTGCTTGAATGAACTGCATGGCTACATACATACCCAGCAACGATCCCATCGGGTTGAACGACTGTGCCAGGTTGAGGCGTCGGGTAGCGGTAGCTTCATCGCCCATTGAGAGGATATAGGGGTTGGCGCTGGTTTCCAGAAACGACAGACCGCAGGTCAGGATGAAGTAAGCTATCAGAAACGGATAGTAGCTGCCGCTCATTTTGGCAGGCAGAAAGAGGAAAGCGCCGATGGCGTAAAGACCGAGACCCATCAGAATACCCGATTTATACGAGTATTTGCGGATAAAGATCGCGGCAGGAAACGCCATGGCAAAGTAGCCGCCATAGAATGCTACCTGCACCAAAGCGCCGTCGGTGACGCTCATGCGGAAGATCTTGGAGAAGGCTTTCACCATCGGATTGGTGATGTCGTTGGCAAATCCCCACAAGGCGAAGCAAGAGGTGATGAGGATGAACGGTATAAGATAATTGACTGCACCCGAGCGCAGTAGAGGTTGTTTACTGTCTTTCATGAAAATGGGTTATTTATAAATAAGAGACGGCGACGGATTAGAAATTGTAATCAACTCCTACACCGAAAACACGGTTGGTACGTCCATAGACATTGGTTCCGGCTACCGGCATGCCATTGTATTTATCCATTTTCTTGGTATAGTCGCTGTAAGTAGTCCAAAAGTAGGCAAGGTTTAGCTTGAGGTGTTTCGATAGATTGAGCGCTGCACCTACGCCGATAGAGTACGAATCGCACGAGAAGGCGGTATCACTCTGAAAGTTGTCTGCCAATCCGTAGTCGGTCTTTTGGTAGCCGGCGCTGACGGTGACATACTTGTGCGCATCCCATTCGGCGCCTACCAAGAATTCGTTGGTACCGCCGGTCAGGGTTTTTTGTTTGTCGCCTGCCATACCTGCATCTTTATCGAAGAAGTAGTGATACTCTACCGAAGCGCGTAAGGTGGGAAGAAACTCATAACCAACAGCAGCCGTCAGCAGTGCGGGAATATCATTGGGGGTATTCACGCCATTCTCATAGGCGGCGAATGCACCTGTTGCGTCGGCAGGGACGTCCAATGTCTTGGTTTTGTTTTCGATGTTCAGTTCGGCCATAAACTCATATTTCAAGCCAATGTTCCACTTGTTCAGCTTAAAATCTGCGCCGATGATGGGTGTCAACCCCCATCCGGTCTGTGTGCAATCCAATGCAATATTGGCAACTTGGGCACCGCCGTATTCGTTTTTCAAGCTGGCTCTCAGGAAGCCTTCGTAGCCGCCGGTGAAATAATTCATGCGACCGCCCACGAATGCCGAAAACCAATCTTTCACTTTATATGTGACCCCCAGTTGTACACCATATATATATTGCTTACCGTCGAGCGAACTATTCATAGAGTACATACTCGTGGGCGGTATTCCCGCTGCAATAAGCTGTCCCAATTGCGGATGCTGCGCCAGTTGTGAGTTAATCATTCCGATGGCCATGGCGTCGAAGATAGGCAGTCCGGTGTCGAACGATGCTTTTCCTCCACCGCCTACTACGGCAAAGCTACCCGAGAACACCCAATTGCCGGTTTTGTAGGCAGCCTGAAAGCTGGGGATGATGGGAGCCGATGCTGTACCTTTGTAATGTCGTGTGGCATTGGCTTCGGGAAAGATGCCGGGAACGGTGGCATCAATCAACCGCGTTTGATACGCATTCTGAATATTCAGCGACAGGTAGAGACCCTCGTGAGGCAGAAAGCTCAATCCGGCGGGGTTGGAATAGACTCCGTCAATCTCGGTAGAAGCGCCACGCGCCAACATGCGCAGGAAAGCAATGTGCTGATTCGTATTTGTCAAAAGACCGCCGGCGAAGGCAGGAATGGTGGTGATTAGCAACAACAGGCTGATCAGGGATAATTTTTTCATCTTATTCTTTGTTTATTGTTTGAGAGGGCAAAGGTATAACAAATATGCACAAAGCAAAATATTATGTGCATTTATCCAAGACACAACGCATAAAAATGTAACTGCTTATCCCCTTCGGTCAAACCGAAGGAGATAAGCAGTTAGAAAGATTCCTTGCCTGATAGAGCTTATTTCGTCAGCAGCGTATTCGGATCGAGGTGTTCGGCTTCAATATCTTTGAAGTAGCGGTAAGTGCCTACTTTCAACTCGTCGGTTGCCGGGTCGTCGGCAACGATGATACCGCGTTCGTGCAGCTGCAGGGCACTGATAGTCCACATTTGCGTGATGCCGCCTTCGACCGCATGTCGTAGTGCGCGCGCTTTGCTATGACCGTTGACGAGAATCATCACCTCTTTGGCAGACAGCACAGTGCTTACACCTACTGTGATTGCGGTTTTGGGCACTTTATTTACGTCGTTGTCGAAGAAGCGCGAGTTGGCTATAATGGTGTCGGCGGTAAGTGTTTTGCAACGAGTGCGCGAGCTGAGCGACGAACCGGGTTCATTGAATGCGATGTGTCCGTCGGGACCGATCCCCCCTACAAAAAGCTCAATGCCGCCATATAGTTTGATTCGATCTTCGTAATGTCGACATTCGCTTCCGAGGTCGGCGGCATTGCCATTTGGCAGATTGATGTTTTCGGGGCGGATGTCGATGTGGCTGAAGAAGTTATTCCACATAAAGGAGTAGTAACTTTCGGGGTGTTCTTTGGGCAATCCTACGTACTCGTCCATATTGAACGTTACTACGTTTTTAAACGAGAGCACCCCCCGTTTATTAAGGTCGATCAACTCCTTGTACATGCCGAGCGGTGAAGAACCTGTGGGGCATCCCAAGACAAAAGGTTTCTTTTGGGTAGGGCGGAAAGCTATGATGCGTGATGCTACATAGTTGGCAGCCCATTTGGATACGGTTGAGTAATCCGGTTGAATGATTAAGCGCATAATGTTTTATATTGTTAAGTTTGTTAAAGTTGGCAGTACGACTGTCAACCCAGTATTCTTGTAGCCATGTCACGTCCCAACTCTTCGCATTGCACATAAGTCAGTTCCGACATGGACTGTTTCATTTCAATGGGATTTCCTACGACCTCGAACTTGCTCTTTTCTGCAAATTCGCAGAGGCGTTTCACTGCGGCGCTTGCCCAGCAGAAGGAACCGAAATAGCCGAAATAGCGATTCTTGATGTCGCGCGACATCACTTTGGAGAGCAGTGCTTCCACCTCCGGAAAGAGTTGTCCGTTGTAGGTGGGACTGCCGACAATCAATCCTCTATAGCGGAATATGTCGGCAAGGATATACGATGAATGGCTCTTGCTGACGTTGTGCATCACCACGTTGCGTACGCCTTGAGCCGATATTTCGGCAGCGATGGTTTCTGCCATCTGCTCGGTGTTGCCATACATGGATCCGTAGGCTATCACTACACCCGGTTCGGTATCATAACGGCTCAGGCGGTCGTATATGCCTATCACTTTGGGTATGTTATCTCCCGTCCATATCGGTCCGTGCGTGGAGCAGATGGCTTTCACCGGAAGAGTGCTCAGCTTCTGCAAGGCTTTCTGTACCGGCGAGCCGTACTTGCCTACGATATTTGAGTAGTAGCGTTCCATCTCGTCCCAGTGATGGCGTTCGGTATTGATACGGGCATCGAGAAAGCCTCCGTCGAGTGTTCCGAAGCATCCGAAAGCATCGCCCGAGAAGAGTACGCCTTCGGCTTCGTCGAAAGTCATCATGGTTTCAGGCCAATGTACCATCGGGGTGAGGAAGAAGCGCAACTTGTGATGTTGCAATGCCAGATAGTCGCCGTCGTTGACCATATATCGTTCGCCCGTTACGCCGTAGAAGCCTTCGATCATGCCGAATGTTTGCTTGTTGCCTACGATGACGATGTTCGGGTAGTGTTGTTTGATGAGGCGGATGGAACCGGAATGGTCGGGTTCCATGTGATTGATAACCAGATATTGAATGGGGCGTTCACCGATTATGTTTTTGATTTTGCGAAGATAGACTTCGAAATAGCAGATGTCTACGGTATCGATTAATACCACCGTATCATCATCGTCTATCAGATAGGAATTGTATGACACTCCATAGGGCAATGGCCACAAGGCTTCAAATAGGTGTTTGGTTCGATCGTTTACACCGACATAGTGTATTTTCCCTTTAATAATGCTCTGTGCGTTCATTACGTCTTTATTTTTTAGATAAATTCCATATTTGATTAAAAACCGATCGTTAGGATTGGAGTAAAAAGAGGTGTTCCCTAATGACGGATTTTGATTTAAAAGTTTGCAAAAATACTGTTTTTTAATGAAGTATGAGCTGTTTTCATTGAAAAACTAACATTTGTTCTGCATACGGGATGATTGGGTATGTCAAGAGGTAGGTAAGTACAGCCTTCCTTGTCGGGCGTTGCGTTGCTGCATTCGGCGTAGCAAACGGTGGTTGAACTCGTAGTTTTTCACGCCCCAGTCGGGGGCTATCAGCAAATCGGCAGGCGATTGGGATACAAAACGTTCCAATACCAGATCGGGACGCAGGTGCTCGATATAGTCTATCACAAGATCGATGTATTCATCGATGTCGGGTATGTGGAAGTGTTCGGGATGTTGTTTGTATTCGTAAGCCATGCGGGTGCCTTGTATGAGCTGCAGTTGATGTAGCTTGAGGGTCGTCAACGGCAAATGCGACACGCAGGCGGCTTGCGCTATCAGTTCATCGCGTGTTTCGTCGGGCAGTCCCAAGATGATGTGTCCGCCCGTAAGTATGCCGTGTGCAGCCGTGCGATTGACGGCATCTATCGTGTCTTGCCATGTATGTCCGCGGTTGATGCGGCAGAGGGTGGCGTCGTTGGCGCTTTCGATGCCATATTCTATCAGCAGGAAGGTGCGTTGGTTTAAGGTCGTCAGATAGTTGAGCAGGTCGTCGGGCATGCAGTCGGGGCGGGTGCCGATTACTAACCCGACAATATCTGTCACAGCCAACGCCTCCTCGTATTTTTGTTTGAGCAGCTCCAACCCGCTATATGTGTTGGTGTATGCTTGAAAGTAAGCCAGATACTTCATCGAAGAGTATTTGCGTGCAAAGAATTGTTTGCCTTCTTTGAGTTGTTGCGTAATCGACTTTTCTGTGCGGCAGTAGTCGGGGTTGAAAGTTTGGTTATTGCAGTAGGTGCAACCTCCCAATCCGCATGTACCGTCACGATTGGGGCAAGTGAAGCCGGCATTAATCGAAATCTTCTGCACCTTGCAGGAGAAGTGGCGGCGTAGAAAATCGGAAAATTCGTTGTATGGTGCCAATGTAGATAGTATTGTTTTGAGCGTGCAAAGATAATCGTTTAAATCCGGTAAGGTGGCATGAATAAATAATAGTATATTTGCCCACATTTTTATAAAGTACTACAATGAAGCACTTGCTTGAGCGTTTTTTCAAACTGGAAGAGCACCGGACGAACGTTCGGCGCGAGTTGATGGCAGGTTTTATCACGTTTCTTACCATGTCGTATATTTTGGTAGTCAACCCCGACATTCTTTCCAACGCGGGAATGGATAAGGAAGCATTGTTTACCTCTACGTGTGTTGTGACCATCATATCTACGCTGTTGATGGGGCTGTATGCGCGGCTTCCTATTGCCCAGGCGCCCGGTATGGGACTGAATGCTTTCTTCGCATTTACCATTTGTGGCGTGATGGGCTACTCATGGCAGTTCGCTCTGACGGCGGTGTTTATTGAGGGCATTATATTTATTCTGCTCACCTTGTTTAAGGTACGCGAGTTGATCGTACAAAGCATCCCTTCGGTGTTGAAAGATGCTATTCCTGTGGGGATAGGGTTGTTTCTGTCGTTGATCGGATTGACCAATGCCGGTATTGTGGTATCCAATCCTTCGACGTTTCTCGCGTTGGGCGATTTGTCGTCACATTCTGTCTGGATAGCCATGTTCGGTTTGTTGGTGACGGTGGTGCTCTACGTTCTCAAGGTGCGCAGCGCCATACTGATAGGTATTGTGGCAGCTACGTTGTTTGGTGCGCTTACGGGCGATGTGCATTTCCCGTCGGGCAACATTGTAGGTATACCTCCTTCGCTCGCTCCTTTGGTCTTTCAGTTTGATACCACGCATATCTTTTCGTTCGATATGCTGTTCATTGTCTTCACGCTGCTGTTTGTGAATCTGTTCGATACGGTAGGTACGCTCATCGGCATGATGAAGCGCGCCGATCTGGTCGATGATGGGTCGCACCATCTGCGTTTTAAACAGGCGTTGATGTCCGATTCTGTCGGTACCACGTTGGCAGGCGTTTTGGGTACTAGTACCGTAACCGCTTATGTAGAGAGTGCTGCGGGTGTAGCTGCCGGTGGGCGTACCGGTTTGACGGCTGTCAGTACTGCCCTGTTTTTTGTTCTGTCGCTCTTTTTTGCTCCGTTGTTTCTGATCGTACCTTCGGCAGCCGCTGCTCCGGCACTGATTGTGGTTGGTCTCTTCATGTTAGAACCGATTACGAAGATCGATTTCAGCGATATGAGCGTGGCTCTTCCGGCGTTTCTCACGATTATCTTCATGCCTTTTACATACAGCATAGCCGAAGGCATCGTCTTCGGCTTGTTGAGCTATCTGTTCATCAGAGTGTTTACGGGAAAAGCGCTGGAGGTTCCTTTGGCTATATATATAATAGATGTATTGTTCGTGATAAAAATGGTAGTCGACAGTTACCATTAGCCTGTTTGTTCGCATGAGCCGGCTGTCGCCTTTATCCTTTAGCCTCTTGATAGAGGAATCGTTTGATGGAGCGTTTGGGTGTCTTTTCAAACTCTTCGGGATAGATTTTCATCTTCCATATCTGGCAGTAGACGGGTAGGGTGGTGTTGAGGGCTACACGATTCTCTTCCATGACCCGCGCAAGGTCGTCTTGTGTCAAGCCGTGAGCAAAGGCATCGTCGAAGTCGGGATAGACCAATCCTACCAAGCGTTCGTTCTGTTGCACAATGATACTTTCGGAAACGTAGGGCATGTTGTTCAGCTTGTCTTCTATCTCTTCGGGATAGATGTTTTGCCCGTTACCCCCCAGTAACATATTCTTGCTTCGCCCTTTGATGGTGACGTTGCCTTCTTTATCCATCAGCGCCAAGTCGCCGGTGTGCAGCCATCCGTCGGCATCGAGTGCGTCGCGGGTAGCCTCTTCGTTTTTATAGTAGCCCAGCATGACGTTGGGACCGCGGCATATAATCTCGCCCGGGATGTGTTCCTGATCCGGCGATAAGATCTTCACTTCCATGCGTGGCGCCGCTTTTCCGCACGAGCCTTGCTTGAAGCGGCTCCAATCTTCGTAGCAGATGATGGGACCACATTCGGTCATGCCGTAGCCCACGGTATAGGGAAATTCTATTTTGCGCAGGAATTGCTCTACTTCCTGATTGAACGCGGCTCCGCCAATGATAATCTCTACAAAGTTGCCACCAAAGGCTTGTACTACCTGCTTGCAGACCGCCGACTTGATTTTCTTGCTGATGATAGGGGTTTTCAGCAGCATCTTCATGGTTGGGGTCTCTAACTTGGGGAGCACGTTCTTCTTGATAATCTTTTCGATGATAAGCGGCACAGCTATGACAATGCGTGGTTTTACTTCGGCAAAAGCTTGGAAGATAACCTTCGGGCTGGGGATGCGGGTGAGGAAGAATACATGGCAACCGCACGCCACCTCGTAGAGAAACTCGAATGCCATGCCATACATGTGTGCCATCGGCAGCATGGAGATAACCTTGTCGCCCGGTTTGAGCGGCAACACTTCGAATGCGAATCTGGTGTTCGACCAGAGACTGCGGTAAGGTAGCATGACACCTTTCGAGTAGCTGGTGGTACCCGATGTGTAGTTGATAACAGCCAGTTCGTCGGGCTGGTCTTTGTGATAGTTGATATGTTCGCGTCGGAAGTTTTTAGGATACTTTTTGCCGAACAACTCATTCAGGTGTTCGCGTGCGTAATCCAGCTTTTTACTGCGCGATGCCAGAATGGTGAAATCGGTCATCGCCATGATGCCTTCTAATAACGGCATGGCGCTCTCGTTCAGGTTCTCCCATACTTGATCGCCTGCAAACAGCAACTTGGCTTCGGAGTGATTGACAATATTGTGTACATTGTCGGCTTTAAACTCATGCAAGATAGGAACAGCTACTGCCCCGTAGGTCAGTGTGGCGAGAAATGCAACGCCCCAGTGCGAACTGTTTCGCCCGCAGATGGCTACTTTATCGCCTTGGCATATACCACTGTTTTCCAAGATAATATGTACTTTCTCGATCTTTCGAGCCAAATCTTTGTATTGCAATGTAGCACCATTATAGTTGGTCAATGCATCCAAATCCCAATGTTGCTTGATACTGTCTTCGACATAAGCAATGAAGCTTTGTTCCATAGTAGTTATAATTTGCACATTTTGTTAGAAACTGTGCAAATATAGAGCATTCTTATTGGTTAGCAAACAATAATAAGACGTTTTTATTACTCTTTACTTCCTAATTATTCATCTCTTTATCCTTTTGCTTCCATGTAAAGGAAGCGTTTGATGGAACGTTTGGGTGTTTTCTCGAATTCTTCGGGATAAATTTTCATTTTCGAGATTTGGCTGTATGCGGGTAGTGTGTCATTGAGGGCTACTCTGTTTTCTTCCATAATGCGTTCAATATCTTCCTGTTTCAGTCCGTGGGCGAATGCGTCGTCGAAGTCGGGGTACACCAGCCCTACGAACTTTTGGTTTTGTTGTACGATGATGCTTTCGGAGACGTATGGCATATTGTTGAGTTTGTCTTCAATCTCTTCGGGGTAGATGTTCTGCCCGTTGGCGCCCAGCAGCAGGTTTTTGGTGCGTCCTTTGATGGTCACGTTTTTG
Organism: Prevotellaceae bacterium; assembly: GCA_031262085.1. Taxonomy (GTDB): domain Bacteria; phylum Bacteroidota; class Bacteroidia; order Bacteroidales; family Bacteroidaceae; genus Bacteroides. The sequence goes on along the minus strand of JAISIN010000076.1, from coordinate 4,678 downwards.
GCGGCATCCATTAAGCCGATGTCGCCGGTATGGAGCCATCCGTCTTTGTCGATGGCGGCTGCGGTAGCTTCTTCGTTTTTGTAGTATCCCAGCATCACGTTAGGACCGCGACAGATGATTTCTCCGGGAATGTTTTCCGGGTCGGGCGATAGAATCTTCACCTCTACCCGATGAATGGGTTTACCGCACGAGCCTTGTTTGAACTTGCTCCAGTATTCGTAGCAGATGAGCGGACCACATTCGGTCATGCCGTATCCTACCGTATATGGAAACTCCACCATACGCATGAACTGTTCGACCTCTTGATTGAAGGCAGCCCCGCCGACTACTACTTCAACAAACTCGCCGCCGAAGGCGTTGACTACCTGCTGGCGTACTGCCGACTTGATTTTTTTGCTGATGATAGGGGTCTTCAGCAGCACCTTCATGGTGGTGGTTTCTAATTTGGGCAGTACATTCTTTTTGATGATCTTCTCAATAATGAGCGGCACGGCAATAATCAGGTGAGGCTTTACTTCGGCAAATGCTTGGAAGATAACCTTCGGGCTGGGTATGCGGGTGAGAAAATAGATGTGGCATCCCATGGTAAACTCAAACAGAAACTCGAACGCCAGCCCGTACATATGTGCCATGGGCAACATGGAGATGATTTTGTCACCCGGATTGAGCGGCAAGGCTTCGAGAGCGAAAGTGATGTTTGCCCACAAACTGCGGAAGGGCAACATGACGCCTTTGGAGTAGCTGGTTGTGCCCGATGTGTAGTTGATCACTGCCAGCTCGTCGGGATGGTCTTTGTAGTAGGCGATGTGTTCGCGTCGGAAGTTGCGGGGATACTTCTTGCCGAAGAGTTCGTTGAGGTGTGCACGCGCATAGTCTATCTTCTCTGTGCGCGACACGAGTATGGTAAAATCGGTCATCGACATAATGCCTTCCAGCAGCGGCATAGCCGCTTCGTTCAGATTCTCCCAGACTTGGTCGCCTACAAAGAGTAGGCGTGAGTCTGAGTGATTGACGATGTTGTGCACATTGTCGGCTTTAAATTCGTGCAGAATGGGTACAGCTACTGCTCCATAGGTGATGATAGCTAAAAAAGTAACGCCCCAGTGAGAGCTGTTGCGTCCGCAGATGGAGATTTTGTCTCCCGGCTTGATACCACTCATCTCGAAGATGATATGCACTTTTTCTATTTTACGGGCTACATCCTTGTATTGCAAGGTGATACCGTTATAGTCAGTCAGAGCGGGATAATCCCAATTCTTCTTGACGCTATCTTCTATATAGGCAATAAAACTGTTGTTCATAGCAGACTATGTTGTTTAAAATCGGACAATTAGCAGTAGACTTTGCAAAGGTATGTATTTTATGAGGAATAATAATCGCATTGATAAAGATTTTATTTAGAAGTCAAGATACCATTGGTAGAGTTGCTTCACTCCTTCTGCGATATCAATGTGGTGATGCCAGCCTAAAGCGTGCAGTTTCGACGGGTCGGTTAGCTTTCGCATGGTTCCGTCGGGTTTACTGCTGTCGAAGGTCAGCGTTCCTTGGTATCCTATCACCGAAATAATCAGTTCGGCAAGTGCACGGATGGATATTTCTTTTCCGGTACCGATGTTGATGTGACAGTTTCGTATTTGCTTGTCGCCGGGTTGCCGGGTATCTTTAAAGTCGACTGTTTCCATGACGAATACGCTGGCATCTGCCATCTCTTCGCTCCACAGAAATTCGCGCATGGGCGTTCCGGTGCCCCATAGCTTCAGTTCGCCGTCGGTTATACCATATTTATATAGTATCAGCTTGATGGCTTCATTGCTGAAGTCGCCGTTTACTCCCTCTACGGGTCGTCGGTTCAGGTCTTGACGTATTTCGTTCCACCGGTTGTTCATCAGGCAGTGTGCCAAATGAGTCTTGCGTATCATGGCGGGCAGTACGTGGCTGCGTTCCAAGTCGAAGTTATCGTTAGGACCGTATAAGTTGGTGGGCATTACGGCAATGTAGTTTGTTCCGTATTGCAGGTTGAAGCTTTCGCACATCTTCAATCCTGCAATCTTGGCAATGGCGTAAGGCTCATTGGTGTATTCCAGCGGTGCGGTGAGTAGTGATGTCTCTTTCAGCGGCTGCTCGGCGTCGCGCGGATAGATACAGGTGCTGCCCAAAAAGAGCAGCTTCTTCACGTCGTGCCTGAAACTTTCGCCGATAACGTTTTGCTGAATTTGCAGGTTTCGGTAGATAAAGTCGGCGCGATAGGTGTTGTTTGCCATGATTCCTCCCACGTAGGCAGCAGCCAGGAAAACATATTCCGGTTGCTCTTCGTCGAAAAAGCGGCGGACGGCTACGCCGTCCATTAAGTCCAGCTCGGCATGGCTTTTACCCACGAGGTTGATGTAGCCTTTGCTTTGCAGGTTATTCCAGATAGCCGATCCTACCAATCCCCGGTGACCGGCAATATATATCTTGGCATTTTTATCGATCATAGAATCCGAAGGTTTTCGTGTTTACAGATTAGCTCTCAGGTGCAGCTTCTTCACGAAGCGCATATCGTTGGCTACCATAATCTTCACCAACTCCGGAAAGCTGGTTTTGTTGGGGTTCCATCCCAGCAGGGTGCGGGCTTTGGTGGGATCGCCCATCAGCTGCTCTACCTCGGCGGGTCGGAAGTATTTGGGGTCAACTTCGACCAGTACCTGACCGGTCTTGGTGCAGATGCCTTTTTCTTCTACGCCCGAGCCTTCCCAACGAATGTCTACACCGGCTTCTTTGAATGCCAATGTGGCAAACTCGCGCACGGTATGCATCTCGCCGGTAGCAATCACGAAATCTTCGGGGGTGGGGTGTTGCAGAATGAGCCACATACACTCTACGTAGTCTTTGGCATAACCCCAGTCGCGCAGCGAATCGAGATTACCCAGATATAGTTTGTCTTGAAATCCTTGTACGATGCGAGCTACAGCCAACGTAATCTTGCGGGTCACGAAAGTTTCGCCCCGTCGTTCGCTTTCGTGGTTGAAGAGAATGCCGTTTACGGCATACATGTCGTAGCTCTCGCGATAGTTCTTGGTAATCCAGAAGCCATATTGTTTGGCTACGCCATAAGGCGAACGGGGATAAAATGGGGTGGTTTCCTTTTGCGGTACTTCTTGTACCTTTCCGTATAGTTCGGAGGTAGATGCCTGGTATATTTTGGTTTTCTTTTCCAATCCCAGTATACGTACTGCCTCGAGCATGCGAAGGGTGCCGATGGCATCGGCCTCGGCGGTATATTCCGGAACGTCGAACGATACCTTAACGTGGCTCTGTGCTGCCAGGTTGTAGATCTCATCGGGTTGCACTTGTTGTATGATGCGGATGAGTGAGCTACTGTCGGTCATGTCTCCATAATGCAAGTTGACAAGTCGTTTCTGCTTCATGTCGCGTACCCATTCATCAAAATAGAGATGTTCGATACGTCCGGTGTTAAAAGATGACGAGCGACGCAAGATGCCGTGTACTTCATACTCTTTTTGCAATAGAAATTCCGCCAGAAAGGAACCGTCTTGACCGGTGATGCCGGAGATTAATGCTATTTTCATTATGATTTATAGATAAAATATTAAAAAAACAAGTCTGTTAGCGACGACAAAAGTCGCTATTTTCTACGTTACTGCAAAACATTTATCTCTTTTTTATGGCACCTTGCCGAATTATTGTTAATATTGAACGGTTAAATAGTATATTGTAACTATAAAACAGAAAATGTTTTTATAATTCGGATTGTAGAAAGGAGATTGTCTTGTTTTAATAAGAGTCGATGGATCTCTTAGTACCTTGGCAAGGTAGTAGCCATCAAACAGAAACTATCGCTCACAGGCACAACAGGGCTTACCGTATAAAAACAATAGCAAGGGGGCATGCCCCCTTGTCTTAATCCTTGTTGTAATGGAATTAGCGCCGCGACTCGTTTCTCGAAATAGAAATGAGTGACAACCCACAGTCTTAATCCTTGTTGTAATGGAATTAGCGCCGCGACTCGGTATACTTTTCGCAGTGTGCACGACCGGCTTTATCGTCTTAATCCTTGTTGTAATGGAATTAGCGCCGCGACGGTAAATCCAGTTATTGTTTCGGCGATTCTTTTCGTGTCTTAATCCTTGTTGTAATGGAATTAGCGCCGCGACGTAGTTAATGGCAAACTCAAACCACTTACAACCGCTGAGTCTTAATCCTTGTTGTAATGGAATTAGCGCCGCGACATTAGTTAATTCCGAAAGGTGGTAAACAAATTGATTGCGTCTTAATCCTTGTTGTAATGGAATTAGCGCCGCGACTAAACGTATCAAGGATCAAAGTCAGCATCTCAACGTCTTAATCCTTGTTGTAATGGAATTAGCGCCGCGACCGATCCGGAAGACGCTTATATTGAAGAGATCTGCGGGGTCTTAATCCTTGTTGTAATGGAATTAGCGCCGCGACTTCCCGATGGAAATTCTGCGAGCCATTTCCAGCAGAGTCTTAATCCTTGTTGTAATGGAATTAGCGCCGCGACCGTATCTTCCCAAAGACAGCACCAAAGTTGAGATTATGTCTTAATCCTTGTTGTAATGGAATTAGCGCCGCGACTGCAAAAGTATCTACTCTTCTATAAATCAACTCTGTACTTATCAAAAAAACACGCCTTTCTCTAACGTTCGTCTTAAAAAAG
>JAISIN010000046.1 GCA_031262085.1 Prevotellaceae bacterium | reverse complement strand
TACCTCCGAACAACGCATCGAAGCGGTCGGCAGCGTTGATGTCGTAATAGTAGGCAAGGGTGGAGACCCACAGGCTTTTCCCGAAGCGGCGGGGGCGCAGGAAGACGGGGGCGCTGTATCGTTCCAAACCGACAATGTACTTTGTCTTGTCGACGTAGTAATAGCCCTCTTCGCGCAATCGGGCGAAATCGGCTATGGCATAAGGGATGGTGATGTCTGCTTGCATAATATATAAATTGAAAATTGAAAATGACTTGGGTGTCCCTTCACTCGCTGCAAATGTAGACTTATTTTTTCTAACTCTGCGCCCGATAACACTGAAAATCACCTCTTGTTAGTACTCATAGTAATTACCGGTTATCAATATCAGTAATTATAGCCTATCAACATCAGTAATTACCGGTTATCAACGTCAGTAATTACCGGTTATCACCGTCGGCAGACGCCGGTGGCATCTCTCCGATATAAACTGTTTGCAGGGCGCTGCGTGGCGTCTTTAGCGGAATGTTTCCGTTGTACTGTGTCGTCACCTTCAGTTCGTACTCGCCATCGGGCAAGTCGGCAGGAATGACGAATGCGAGTTTCGACTTGGTGTTTTGCGAGAACATGTCGGGTTCAACCGTCGTTACTGTGCCCGTCTGCACGTTGCGTAGCGTAACGCCCACCGCGGGGTCGGTGCCTTCCACCTGAATGTTCTTACCGGTAAACACCGCCGGTTTTCCGGCAGTCACCGTGTTACGTGCGTCGGTGCGAGTGGCGGCAGAATTGACGCCGGTGATGCGGATGGGTTGGCTCCGTTGTGAGGTGATGTTGACATGCACCCGGTTGTTGCACAAGCTATTCAACTCGCGGCTCTGCGTAAAGTTGATGCGCACCTTGTTGCGATGGTAATCCCACACGCCGTCATTGACGGTGCCCGAGTAGGCGAGGGCGGCAGAGAAAAGTTTCGTCTTTAGGCGTTTGCCTGTCAGTAGCATTTCCTCCATGGAGCGCATCAGCAGGTCGTAGATCATGCCGAGCGTTTCAGGCTCGAGACCCGGGTTTTTGTTCATCACATCGGTGAGAATGGCTTCACGGTCGGCACTTTCGGAAGGAAGAGGTTTGGCGATGAGGTCTGTGTCATCGTCGGGTGTAAGGGGGTTGTTTTGCAACTGTACGTACACCTCGTACTTATGATTACTATCCATGTAAATTCATAATTAGGAAGAAAATAGTTGACTTTGATGAAAGAGGCTTCATCGTTTTCGGGCGCAAAGTTTCAAAAAACAGGGAAAAGAAGCAAGGGATGCGGCAAGTTTTTAATGCTTATCACCATTCCGTGCGCTATAGCCGATTTCGCCCGACTATGCAAACTTGGCGTCCGTCTGTGTTTTAAGCTAAAAGAAAACAGTGAGCCTGCCAAAGGCGAAGCGCGGAGCGCGAAGCAAAAAGGCAAAACGAGCTATAAATGCCCGTGAAAAGCGACTGTTTAAAGAGCGTTAGTCGCTCTCCCGCAGCAGCCATTTCCATACGGGCACTACTTCTATCCGCAGACCGTTTTCGATGAGTGTATCCTCTTCGTCACGCGTGACGATCGCTACCTTGTCGAGCGAAAAGACCTCTGCCAACCGTGATAATGCCTTTACCTCTCGCTCCCGGGTGAGCGGGTCGTCAATGCTGTAAGAGACTTGTAGTGCCATGCGCTTGTCCGGAATATAGAAATCCACTTCTACCCCTTTATTGTAATAAAACAAGCCATCGCTTTCTCCCGAACCGTATCGCCGGAGGAGGTCGATTGCTACCACATTCTCCAGCAATTTGGTCTCTGCATCTATCAAGAAATTGGCGAGCAAGCCGTTGTCATAGTAATAGCGTTTGCAGATCGACGAGCGTTCGGCGAGTGAATCGGTATAGTTGGATATACTGAACGTCAAATAGACATCGTTCATATAGGTCAGGTAGTCTGCCAGTGTGTTGCGGCTGATGCCCGTACTCGATGCTTTGATGATGTTGAGCAATCGGGCTTGCGTGGAGGGTTGCATCACACTCTCTGCTAATTTTCGGGCAAGCAGACGAATGGCATTGGCGTTTCTGATGTCATACCGCGCAATAATGTCGCCCAATAGTATTTTCCGGTAGAGAGAGTTGAGCCATTCACGCTTGTTTGCCAACGGAAAAGTCTCGGCAAAACCGCCATTGTGGAAGTAGCTATCGAACAGCTTGATGACTTGCAAGCGTTTGTCGGGCAGGTATTCCCAATTATCCTTCGGATCCACTTGATGGTAAGTCAGAAATTCGTGAAATGAGAAAGGGAACACTTCACGCACAATATATCGTCCGCCCAGTGTGGTGGCTATGTCTCGACTCAACATGCTGGCATTGCTTCCGGTGATAAGAACCCGATATTTGGCATCTGCCAGTCGGCGGGCAAACTTCTCCCAACCGATGATGTTTTGTATCTCATCGAGATAGATTTGCGGTTTACGGTTGTCGTACATCTCCGCATAACAATCCAAAATCATGCCCAACTCATTTGCTTCGATCGAAGCAATGCGTTCGTCCTCAAAATTGATGTACAGGCAATCTTCAAGTACGACTTTCCCGCTTTTTATTCGGTGTTGTATGTCTTGGAACATCTGATAAGACTTCCCTGCCCGCCGAATGCCGACCAGCACATAGTTAGCCTCTTCCTCAAAACCGATGGGTCTTTCAACCAATTGTACCCTGCCGATTGCCTGCTGATGCGCTGCAATGACTGCTTTTATCACTCTTTTATCCATACTTTCTTGATGCTTATTACATACTTCCACATCTGCTCTTTTGGGGGGATGTTCAATATGTTGAGCAAAGATAGTGCAATTATGCTTAATATGTTGAGTGGGCTTTTGTTTTTTATGTTGGAATCAGACAAACATATCTCTCGCATACCCTTTCACCTGCGCGATGTCCTCCTCGCGGGCGGCGGTGAGTGCTTTCACCGTTTTTGCTTCATCTCTTATATCTCTCATTAAAATAGCCTATGAAGATGCGGCGCATAATGAGGTTGGGCAGACACATAGACATTTCATCTTTCAGAGTTGTTACACCCAGATAGTAGAGGATGGCGGGATAGAACTTCCTATTGAAGAGATTCTCGTTGTCAAATGTGTGGTGCAGGTCGGCGATGCAATAAGGTAATTTGTTGTCCATCACCAATGAGTCAATTATTTCCTTGCCATTCTCCATGATCTGCATCAATCGTCGAATCCGGTTGATGTCGATGTGCAGGTGATCATCGTTCATTACGTAGGGATTGCTGCCATGATTCACGGCAAACTGTTGAAAGAAATAGCTGAGGACGGTGGGATTGAAGATAGGGTTTGCACCGGGAAGGAAGCGATATCCGTCGTAGTTGTTGAGAATCGGTCGCCATATTTCGTCGAAGATGCCTTTCTCTTCTCCATATTTATCTATTACGTATCGGAGGTAGGTCGATGCCTCTTCGTGGTTGAAGCCCAGCATTTCGAGGAATGAGGGTTCCAGTGTGAGTATCTGTGCCACGTTGTATCCGCTGGTCAGGTCGTCCATCGTCACGGGCAGCACGCCGGTGCAGAAGCAGGTGCGGATGGTCGATCTGCCAAGTCCGCTCTTGATGACTTTGAAGAAGGAGCACAGGAAGCTGTCGCCGGTGGTTACAGTTTCATACAGTGTGTCTTGGTAAGTGGTGAGTAGTTGGTTGGTGAAGTTGTCGTATTCATCAATGAGGATGTAAAGACGCGGCAAATCGTAACCTCGTATGTGCTCCAGAATATCTTCCAGCATCGTAGAGGCTTTGTGCTCATTGCTAAAGCTGAAATCCTCAAAGAAGCGGGCATATAGTGTCTTCGCGCGAACAAAGTTTTTTAGTGTCCGACAGATTCGTTCGTTGAAGTTTTCTTTCAGCTCCTCCGTGTTGTTCGAGGGCTGCAACACGGAAAAGTCAAATTGAAGCACCATGTACCGGTTGTGTTGTGACGTGGGATGAGCGCCGATATAGGTACCTCCGAACAGCGTGTCGAAGCGGTCGGCAGCGTTGATGTCGTAATAGTAGGCAAGGGTGGAGACCCACAGGCTTTTCCCGAAGCGGCGGGGGCGCAGGAAGACGGGGGCTTTGTAGCGTTCCAGGCTGACAATGTACTTTGTCTTGTCGACGTAGTAATAGCCCTGTTCGCGCAATTCGGCGAAATCGGCTATGGCGTAGGGGATGGTGATGTCTGCTTGCATAGGTTGAATAATTAGAAATTATAAATTAAAAGCGGGGGATGTTCTTGGCTTACACCTCCCACACCTTGCACACTTTGTTCGCTGCGATATATACCACATAAGTGCGCATTTGGAAGTTGGGGAAGTGCGCATTAATATCGCGCGCATACCCTTTCACTTGCTCGATGTCCTCTTTGCGGGCGGCGGTGAGTGCTTTCACTGTTTTTGCTTCTCTCGACCTGAAGTACTTGAACTCCACTACGCGACAGTCGTTGTGAAACGAGGTGCCGGGTCTGCCGGTCAGCACCAAGTCGGCACGACCGGAGGGGAGGTTGGGCTCGATGGCGAAGGTGTAGCAGTCGCTCAGGTAACGCGAGCAGAGTTCGAAGAAAGAGCATCGGATGAAGTTTTCGTTGATCTTGTCGAACGCCTGCGCGGGGAACTGTCCGAGATACTCTTTGAAGTAGTTCTCTATCAGCGGCTCCAAGAG